>CAZKGX010000076.1:1260-1514 GCA_964552645.1 uncultured Candidatus Saccharibacteria bacterium | reverse complement strand
TCGAGCCAATGAAACCTTCCAAGGATTGCGTTCAAGAAAAGACCTGCCACTACACCAAGCAAAGTTCCAGCTGCGCCGAAGCTCGCACCAATCCCTGAAAAAACCGCAAAAACACTTGAATGAGAAAGTCCCATCGCTTTGAGTATTGCAATGTCGCGCGCTTTTTCATGAATCATCATCATCAGTGCAGATACAATATTAAATGCAGCCACTAAAATGATGACCGTCAGAAGTACTGAGATCACCACTTTCTC
>CAZKGX010000076.1:0-1239 GCA_964552645.1 uncultured Candidatus Saccharibacteria bacterium | reverse complement strand
TATTCAACTGGCCCCAATCTTTAGCTCGAAATGGATAGCCAAAATGATCATTCAACCGATCTGAAACTACTCGAGACTTATTTCCGTCGCTGAGACGAAGCTTAAAAGCGGTGACACGTGCTTCGCTATCCATGAATTTCTGTATGGCACCTAACTCGCCGAACACATACTTTGAGTCGTAGTCGTACATTCCATAGGTCACTAAACCTACGACCTTCTTCCTGGAGCTCTTTGGTGCACCTTGGGTCCCCTCAGAAAGTCCGGAGTAGGGTGCAATAAGCCTGACTTCCATTCCAATTTTTAAGCCCAATTTTTCGGCAAGTACTGACCCCATACCCACTTCCGACTCGTCTTGGGGCATACGGCCCTCTCGCACTTGATTTGGTAAATCAGTCACGCGCGCAACAGTCTTGAGGTCTACTCCTTCAAGAACGGCTCCGTACGCCCCATGCGGTCCCGCCACCATGATTTGAGAAACAAATGCCTGACTGACATCAAGAGTCTCGGGCGCCACCGTCCTGATTTTCTTTTCTACTTGATCTGGTGAGGCAATCGCATCACCCCGAGAATACAAAATGACTTGCCCATTTTTTCCCGAGATGACTCGAGCGAGCTCTCCCTCAAAGCCATTTACCACGCTCGTCACTACCGTCAGTGCCATTACTCCTAATGCAATTCCAAGAATACTGACCCATGCAATGAAGGACAAAAAGCCCTCTGATGATTTAGAGCGAATAAATCGATAGTAAAGAAGGATTACGGCAAACCACTCCCGCCGATTTGAGTTTAATTTTTGCGCCATAATTCTCCCCATCCCTAGGAGCTAGACGACTCTAAGATGCACCTTCAAAATGCACTGCTGAACTTACGAGTCATGAATGAACTGTGAGTGTCTCGAGAAATTCTTCAGCATCCATCGCCGCCATGCAGCCCGTCCCCGCAGCCGTCACCGCCTGACGGTAGACTGGGTCTGCGACATCTCCTGCTGCAAATACGCCCGGAATGCTTGTCAGTGTTGTGCCAGGTTCAACCAAGATATATCCGGTCTGGTCACAATTAAGCTGCTCTCGGATGCCCTTGGTGTTCGGCTCATGACCAATAGCAACAAAAAAACCGTCGCATTTCAAATCAGTCATTTCCCCCGTTTTGATGCTCCGAACTCGGAGCCCAGCAACAGCGGCATCCCCCAAGACCTCCAAGATCTCTGTGTCCCAAACAAATCGAATTTTCGGATGATTC
>CAZKGX010000075.1:0-1826 GCA_964552645.1 uncultured Candidatus Saccharibacteria bacterium | reverse complement strand
AACGAGGCTGCGCCCCGTCATTGATGGCGGCTTTGGCAGACCAAGCACCTCAAGGATAGTCGGCGCAATATCAGAAAGGCCTTCGCGGGCAATGGCGGGAGCGGCAGCAGCAGCGCGCCCATCATCATGATCACGGAACTCATTTGCAAATACATGGCGCTTTGACACGAGGATAGCGGGCACAGGGTTAGTCGTATGCGAGGTGTGCTTCTTACCAGTTTCAGGATCGATATTCATCTCTGCATTGCCATGATCGGCAGTGATAAGCGCCTCGCCATCCACCGCAAGAAGCGCCTCCATAACTCGGCCGAGCTGCGTATCGGTTTCTTCGAGCGCTTCAATAATAGCGGGCACATTGGCCGTATGACCGACCATATCAGGATTGGCGAAGTTTATAAAAATAAAATCCGTGCCGCGCTTTATCTCTTCAATCGCTTTATCAGCAATGCCTTCGGCGCGCATTTTTGGAGCGAGATCGTGGGTCGGCACATCTTTGCGGCTATCAAGCATAACGTGGCGCTCGCCTTTATACGGCTCTTCCCTGCCTCCATTCAAAAAATATGTCGCGTGAGGGAACTTTTCCGTCTCTGCAATATGCGCCTGCGAAAGACCAGCGCGAGAAATCTCGGCGGCCAAGGTAGTCTCTATGATAGACGGCTCAAAAGCAACCAAGCACTTGAAGTCGGTGCAGTATTCGGTCATGGTAGCGATGCATACATTTTCAGTCGACTGAAAGGCGAGCAACTTTTCGGTGAGCATGCGTGCGCGATCGGCGCGGAAGTTAAAGAAAAAGACGGCATCATTTTTCTCAACGGCACAGCCCTTACCATCCGGACCGACGCAGACAATAGGCTCAAGGTGCTCATCGAGCTTGCCTTGCTTATACAACCCTTCCACATAATCAGAAGCCTTGAAATCAGGCGAAATCTTGCAGACATTGCCCTCACAAACAAACATGGCCTTCTCTGCTTTGGCGAGGCGATCCCAGTTCTTGTCGCGATCCATAGCATAGAAGCGGCCGGAAATAGAAGCGATCACAGCATTGCCCACTTCGGCAACGACGGCTTCGAGCTGCTTCAAATAGGTAGCGGCAGATTGCGGCGCCGTATCGCGACCATCCGTAAAGACATGCACTGCCACATGCTGTATGCCCTTGCGCTTGGCAAGACGAAGGAAGGCAAAAAGATGCTCTTGATGTGAATGCACCCCACCGTCAGAGACAAGACCCATAGCATGAAGCGTCGAATTATTCTTTTTTACATGATCAAAGAGCGCATTGACGGCAGGATTTTTGTCGAAATCGCCGTTGTGAATGGCCTTATCAATACGCACGAGCTCGGTGTCGACGATTTTGCCGGCGCCAATAGTGGTGTGGCCAACCTCGCTATTGCCCATTTGCCCTTCAGGCAGACCGACGGCAGGACCGGCAGCATTGAGGAGTGTATGCGAATAGGTCTTCCAGAGCGCATCGTAGACGGGCTTTTTGGCCGCAAGAATGGCATTGTTGGTCGCTTCAATGCGATAGCCCCACCCATCAAGAACAATGAGCATTACCGGCGGAAGCTTGTGCGAAGCGTTGAGATTGTGTGACATTTGGCGTTTTGTTTTTAGGGCTCTATTTTAGCATAAAAAATGCGGGTTTACATCTTAATCCTTCTACAGAAAATCCCACATCCTTGTAACAAGATGTGAGATTTTCAATTTTCCCTCCCACTTCCTTACTTACATACCTCCTTACTTACATACTTTCTCTGGTTTTCATCGCTCCCTTGCCGGCAAATTGCGCCTTCTTGCCCAAACCTTCTTCGATGCGAAGGAGTTGATTG
>CAZKGX010000074.1:0-2000 GCA_964552645.1 uncultured Candidatus Saccharibacteria bacterium | reverse complement strand
AATCGAACCTACATCAAGGCCTTAGAAGAGCCCTGTTCTATCCATTGAACTACGAGAGCGATTGTATGAAAACCATCCGCATGAGCCTGACGTACATACTTCCATACTTGCATAATTACATACCTTACAAGCTAGGGTCTACCACCTTTATAACCTTACCATGGAGCTTTGAAAAGGTCTCGATACGCAAAGCGGCTTTATTGGCCACGCTGCCAATATCGGCGTCTTTTATATCTTCGGTCTTTGCCGGACCTTTTCCGGTGGCATTAAAGATTTCACCTTCAGAAATGGCCATAAAGAGATAGACATGCCATAGGGCAAAGGCCACATTTACAATGAAAAAGATAATGAGAAGCCATGCCCAATGGCGATCGGCCTTGTCCCCTACTACTGATTTTTCATGACGAGCATGCGCAATAGCATCATCTGCCGTCATGCGCTTGTGACCGAAATGAAGTGAGAACTTCTTATGTGGTTTTGCAGGTGCAACAGCTGCCTTCTTGCCCTCACCTTCTTTGGCCGTGATCTGCGTGGGGACCGCAGGAGTGGCCGCGGTCGTAGCTGTAGCTGTGGTTGGGGTCGTTGTAGTCGTGGTTGTCTTTACAGCCACCTTACGACCCCTCTCTCCCTCTTCAGCTGTAGATGGCTTTTTGATAAGACCTTCACCAGCACTATCGCCCCACAATGCCTTAGCATCAGCAGATGAATCAGTCTTAGGGGCAATGCCGTCCCACCCTTGTGCTGCATCAGAGGCGCCATTAGAAGAAACATCGGCGGTGATGCCACGCAGTGCATTTATTTCGTCTTTCAGGTTTTTTGAATTTGAGGACGTATTCATATGCTATTTGTACTTAAAGACACTAAGGCCGATGTTGGCAATCCAGCGCGGCGC
Organism: uncultured Candidatus Saccharibacteria bacterium; assembly: GCA_964552645.1. Classification (GTDB taxonomy): domain Bacteria; phylum Patescibacteriota; class Minisyncoccia; order Phycocordibacterales; family CAZKGX01; genus CAZKGX01. The sequence goes on along the minus strand of CAZKGX010000074.1, from coordinate 1,108 downwards.
GATTTTTGTTTTGGTCTGCAATGCCGACGTCTTGGCAACGAGATCGACGTTGAAACTATCGATGCGTGAAGCATATGGGAGCTGCTCGATGAGTGTTAGATAGTTGTAGACAGAGCGCCAATCCCCTTCTACCGTAAGGGACATAGAGACTTGCTCAATGGTCGTGCTGCCAATAGAGCCGGCATTTATTTTTTTCAAATTTGAAATACTGGTTGTGGCATGAAGCGCTGTGCCCAACGATTCAATGGTGTCAAAAAATTCAACCGTGCTGTCTTCGGTAAGAAAAAGTGTCTGCAGTGTTGCATCGCTTTTCTGGAGCGATTCGACTTTATGCTCAAGGATATCGAGTTGATCTTTGCGATCCTGATCTTCTTGCCAACGCGCCACTTCATTGGCTGCGCGCACATTGATAGAGCGGACTTTTTCATATGCAACATACCCAACAAGCGCCACAAAAATGGTAGCGATCGAAAGGAGGAAAGCGATATGGCGTGTAGCGTTTTTCATTTATTTAAGAAGAATAGAAACCGTGAAATCAATACCGCGACCTTTTTCGAAATTGAAAACCGGCACCTCAACACTCTTCACAAAAGCCAATGCCTCCAAGCGTTTTGCAAATGCAGTGAGACTAGCACGGTCCTGTGCCACACCCGTAATACTAAGGGCGGTAAATGGCGCTCCTTCCTTGCGCGCAAGCGATGCACTACTATCTACCTCAACCGTGGCACCGTCTTTTTTGAAATTAAAACCTTGCAAGCTGATAGCTGCGCCCTTTTGCGCCACCAATGCATCAATAATCTTTGAAGGCTGAAGCGTCACCAGTGTATTGGCTATATATTTTTCTCGCAGAGCAATGCCGGTAAGGGTGCCGCGAGCAGCATCCAGTTTTTTGCTCGTACTATCAGCATTGAGTTTCTGCGATTTCTCCATAACCACGCGCTCTTTTGCTCGTGACAAAATGTATGAAGGGAGAATGCACAAAATACCCACAAGCGTCGTGACAAGGAGGGCGGCAATAGAAAGCACGATAAGGCGCCAGCAGTATTCGCGCTTTACTGATTTCTTTTCTTCATTTGTAAGTAAATTTCGCATGTGTTTGTATCCTACC
>CAZKGX010000073.1:0-2101 GCA_964552645.1 uncultured Candidatus Saccharibacteria bacterium | reverse complement strand
CCCCAAGAATGAGCGCGCCACACAGATTCTTGACGGCCTGCGCGCACAAAATATGTTTCCGGAAGTGTCCATTTGCTCCATGGGCAGTCTCAATCATGCATGGCTCCTCTATGCAGAGCTCTCCCTCGCTACGGAAACCAAGGCTGGCTCCATAGAAATTTCCGGCAGCGAGGTGGCCAATTTCATGAAAGAGCTCCGCAGCGTCGAGGATGTGAAGCGCAACCTTCAAATTGTGCTTGGACAAAACAAGGCTTATCGCGTGTCGCGCCTCTTTGAAATCACCTTGGCTGGCGCCCTCGCCACCAAAGCGTCCGACATTCACCTTGAACCAGAAGAAGATTATGTGCGCCTTCGCTATCGCCTCGACGGTGTGCTCAACAACGTGCTCACTATGGACCGCGAGACGTATTTTCTTATCCTTTCACGTATCAAACTCCTTTCCGGCCTCAAGCTCAATATAAAACAGGACGCCCAAGACGGCCGCCTCAGCGTGACCATTGATAAAGACAATATTGAAATTCGTGTTTCAGTGCTGCCAGGCGCTTACGGTGAATCGATTGTGCTCCGCGTACTCAATCCGCATAGCATTGAGACGCCGCTTGAAGACCTCGGCCTCAATGAACGCCTTTTGAGCATTCTTCAAAAAGAGATCGCCAAGCCGAACGGCATGATCCTCACCACCGGTCCGACTGGATCTGGTAAGACGACCATGCTCTACGCCGTACTCAAGAAAATGCACACGCCTGATATTAAAATTATTACTATTGAAGACCCTGTTGAATACCATTTGCCAGGTATCGTGCAGACGCAGGTTGAAGAAGAGAAGGGCTATACCTTCCTCAACGGTTTGCGCAGCGCCTTGCGCCAGGATCCGGATGTGATCATGGTGGGTGAAATTCGTGATAAAGACACAGCCTCTGTAGCGGTGAATTCTGCCCTCACCGGCCACCTCGTCTTCTCAACACTTCACACCAACAATGCCGCCGGTGTCTTCCCTCGCCTCATCGATCTGGGTATCAATCCGAAAATTATTTCTTCCGCTCTTACACTCGCTATGGCGCAGCGTCTTGTGCGTACCCTTTGTCCGGATTGTCGCAAGGAGGTGCCGCTTGAAGGTGAGGATAAGCGCCTTGTGGATTTTGTATTTAATTCAATTCCGGCCATTGCCAAGCCGAAAGATGCGCACACTGACAAGCAGTTTGTGCCCGTTGGTTGTGCGAAGTGTAATATGACGGGATATCGCGGCCGTATGGGTATTCATGAGGCTATTCACATGGATCGCTCCATCGAAGATGTGGTTATAAAAAATCCGAGTGAGCGCGAAATCAAAGCCGCTTCTCTTGCCCAGCAAATTCCTGATATGCGCCAGGATGGTATTATGAAAATGTTGCGCGGCATTACCTCACTTGAAGAATTGCGACGCGTTATCGATCTTGAAGCTGATTTGCAACCCGAAGAAGATGAGGATGCGAATAAAAAGGATGCAGCCGCTACCGAAAAAACAGCATAAGCAGACACAAAATACAGTTGCGCGCCAGGCCAACTGTATTTTGTAATCATTGCCACCATTACGTCACATAAAAAGAGAAGTCGTCAGTTGCGGCACCCGATTACAAGGCTACAATAGAGTAAGAAAAAAGCGCATACCACACCGTATGCAGCTTCGAATCTTTAAAAAGAGGTTCCAGCGTATAATTCTCTAAGCAATACTTTCAATACGGATATTAAAAGCCAACATAATCTCTAAGGATAGCGACAGCCTAGGCCAGCGCGTCCTCGAAAAGATGTTACAAACCCCTCGCAGGGTAATTGCTTAGAGAATTATCTGCTGGAATGCAGATGAGGGGTCAAAAAAACGCGCTGATAGGCGCCTTCTTCCCTCTCAATGTCAATTTTGAACTCACCTGTATCCTAGCATATTAAAAAACTAATGTCAAGTACTTCCCGCCCCCCATATCGTCGTCAGGTTCCAAAAAAGGCAGCCTCTTCCAAGGGGGCGTCGACTATTCATCATGTTGATGAGGGGCCGCTTTCTGCTATAGAGCCAGAAAAAGAGGCGCTCGCAGGTGCTGCCGGTGATGAAAATTTCCTCGATCAGACC
>CAZKGX010000072.1:0-2110 GCA_964552645.1 uncultured Candidatus Saccharibacteria bacterium | reverse complement strand
GCTCCGCAGCAATAAGAGCACGTGCTTCATCCACCCCAAATGTCGGATAGACCATAGTCACCGCATCAGCATTGCCCACAAAGCGCAATACGAGCACTTTCTCAATATGCTCACACACTGCTTTTGCATGACTTTCATTCCCTTCAATAAAATACGCATGGTGCATGAGATTGCCCAGCTCCTGACTAAGTCGCGCGCTATCGGCTTCGCTCATCACCGGCGGCACATATGATGAAGTGGTGCTCTGAGATGCAGCACCTTTTCGCGACGCTCGTTGAGCTATTTTCTTTTTTGGTGCTGCTGGTAGCGGCATGGTGTTTATCGCTTCGCAATAATCGTCTTCTTATAAACATCAATATGTTCAAGGGCAATACCGGTGCCGCGCGCCACACAAAAGAGCGGCTCCTTGGCTACGGCGGCCTTGACGCCAGTGCGACGATAAATGAGCTCTGGAAAATTGCGCAGCATAGAAGAACCGCCGGTCATGGTAATGCCATGATCAATAATATCCGCCGACAGTTCAGGAGGTGTTTCTTGGAGGACGTCTTTGATGGCCTTCACAATATCGCGAAGCTCGCGCGCTATAGCCTTCACAATTTCATTGGTGCGAATCTCCGTCGTGCGCGGCAAACCGGTAATAAAGTCGCGACCCTTAATGGTCATAGCGAGTTCTTCTTCGAGCGGGACCGCTGAGCCGACGTGGATTTTGATTTCCTCGGCCATCTTATCGCCAATAGAAAGATTGAAGGTCTTTTTTACATAATCAATGATAGCAGCGTCGATGCGATTGCCTGCGCACTTGATACTGGTTGAAGCCACAATGCCGCCAAGAGAAATAACAGCAACGTCCGTGGTGCCGCCACCAATATCAACCACCATATGACCGCGCGGCTCATAAATAGGAATGCCCGCACCGATAGCAGCCAAGATCGGCTCCTTCACTACGAAAGCATTTTTGGCGCCGGCCTTGATGGCGGCTTCGATGACCGCACGACGCTCTGTCGATGTCACACCAGCAGGCACCGAAATGAGCACTTCGGGCTTCCAGATATTCCACGGACCAAGTGCCTTGCGCATATAGTAGCGCAGCATTGCTTCCGTCACGCGATAGTCCGCAATGACGCCGTCTTTCATTGGGCGATAGGCAATAATACTTTCAGGTGTCTTGCCGATCATAGCCTTTGCATCAAGGCCAACGGCCAAAATTTTATTATCCTGCTCAGAAACGGCAACCACAGAAGGTTCATTCAAAACAATGCCCTTGCCCGGCAAAAAAACCAGCGTATTAGCGGTACCGAGGTCAATACCAAGCTTCCTTGTCATCCATGCCATGCGCGTATTATACAGCTTTCGATTTTGGGCGATAGATTGACAGATCAAGAGAAGAAGTAGAAAGAAATAAGCCCCGCTTGCGATGCGGGGCTGTGCAGACGACCAACGAAGCATACCGTCAGCATCTCAAGTGACCGGATCCAGATTCACCACCTCAATGATAGTGAGTCCGGGAATACCGATGGCAGCGTACTCAAAACGTAATTCACCAGCAATACGTTCTTGATCGGACGATGACGTAGGATCAACCGGCCGTTGCGACTCACGATCCCACGAGCGTTCGACCCGTCGCTGCCCTAACCTAAAATCTGACGTGAGATACCATTGAAGGTATGAGTACCGTACTCTATACCGATGCAACGGAACAACAAGGGAGCTCATTTGCCATAAGGGTATGAAAAAAGAGCATTCCTGTAAAGGTGTACTGCTGTGCCAAACTTAGAATAATTTTGGCCTAAAAATTTTGCCGTACACAAAAAAGTTATAGAGAGCCAATAGGCCAATAGAAAGACACTGCGCGATGAGAGGTATGATGGAAAGCGTATCGACGAAAAAATGCATAAGACCGGTATTTAAAGCGAGATTAATGCATCCATTGACAGCAAATAAAATGTATTGCTGTGTAGCAATGCGTGCAGTCATAGTTGTCTCTTTGAAGGACCAAAGCTTTTGCAAGAAAAAATTGAGCGTCATACCAGCGATGACGCCAACCGCTGAAGCAAAAAGATAATGGATGCCTGCCGTCATCAGAAAATGGAGCAGACTTATTTGCAAAAGT
>CAZKGX010000071.1:1704-2470 GCA_964552645.1 uncultured Candidatus Saccharibacteria bacterium | reverse complement strand
GAGGTATTGGCCAATGATATCAATGTACAGGAAGGGTATTAAGTTGTAGTACCCACAATGAGTAGCGCGCACAATGTGTCGCCTAGCTGCGCACACCCTTCAAGAAGTCCTGATACTTCATCTCTTTGCGGCCGTCAGGAATGACATTTTCTATAATCAATTGTTTCTGCGCTGCGTCCCATGATGCGGCGGTTATTTTTACTCGTAGTGGTGCGGCATCGTTTATCTTCATGAAAAAATACGCTCCCGGCCATTCGCTATAGGCACGAATAGTGCGAAATGCTTTGTATTGCAATGCAGGATCGGCGTCGGGCTGTATATGCGCCACATCGATGAGGCCATCTTCTTTTTTTATCATGCGCATAGAGGTGGCCTGGCTATGGTCTTGCTCTACCTCTTTGACACTGCCTTCCACCCAAGCGGGAAGTGTGTGCACCATCAGCGCACCGCCTTTTTGAGCGAGCGTATTCATGAGATCAGAAAGTGGCGGCCATTCTCCTTTCCATGCGGGGTATGAAGCAGCGTCTGCTATATCGCATACTTCCTGAGCAATGATCGGCCCATGATCCATCTTTGCATCGATATGCATAATAGTAATGCCGGTGTGCTTGTCGTCTGCTATGATAGCTGCCTGCACAGGCGCTGCACCACGGTGTTTTGGCAAAAGAGAAAAGTGTAGATTGACGGTGCCGCGGCGGGGGAGATTGATAAGGGGATCGGGGAGGATTGCTCCATATGCCACCACCACAAAGACATCCCACGAAAA
>CAZKGX010000071.1:0-1694 GCA_964552645.1 uncultured Candidatus Saccharibacteria bacterium | reverse complement strand
CAATAGCTTCGAGGTCGGCGACCAGCGCGCCGCTTTTTATGGCATCACGGTCAGGCTGCAGACAAGGAATGCCATGCTCAACGGCCCACGTTTTTACCGGAGATGCGGTGAGGGTCATGCCGCGGCCGCGTGGACGGTCGGGATTGGTCACAATGGCAGCGGGGACGAGGCCTGCCTCTTTCAAGAGGGTAAGCACGGTGGCCGCAACCTCTGGCGTGCCAAAAAAAGCAAAGTGCAAAGGGTTCTTCATTTTTTCTTTATCAAAATTTTAACGATTATTCAGGAACGGTTCGCTATCATTATCATCGTGCACCATTGGTTGCACATTGCTTGCTTTGTCGATAAAGAGGATGCCATTTAAGTGGTCGATTTCGTGCTGGAATATTTGTGCCAAGAGGCCGCTTCCACCACGTTCAAAAAGGCGCCCTTCTTCATCATAGGCACGCACGACTACTTTATTGGCGCGGACGACTTGACCGTATAGAGGACGGACACTAAGGCATCCTTCATCCATGGATTGCTTGTCTTTCGACGTCTTTATAATTTCCGGATTAATATAGACGGTTTGCAAAGCGCCATTGATGGTGTCTTCCGCTATTTCTGCAGCTGCCTCTTTGGCGGTCAGTTTCTTTTTGCCTCTCTTTTTCTTATTCTTCTTATCAATAGCAAAGACATCAGGAGCGACCACAAAGATACGTAGAGGAATGCCGATTTGTGGAGCGGCAAGTCCAACGCCGTCTTCTTCGGCGGCCAAGGCGCTCTTCATGTCCATAATAATAGTCTGCGTTTCAGGTAGGGTAATATCGGCCACCGGTACGGCGGCTGCCTTTTGACGTAGTACATGATGTCCGTCCTGGACGATTTTGACCATGCCGCCATTCTATTAGAATTCAAAGATTTTGCAAACTATATCCAAACGTGTCAAACGATAGGGCGCCGCTCTCCCAAGCCTCCTCAAAGAGCCATGCAAAGGCTTCTGCTAGAGACTTCCTTCTGCATCTACCATAATAGAAAAATTGGGCGGTAGGGATTTGAGGAGCGCCACCAGCCCTTCATGCGGCCATGGCTGCGCTACGTGAATCATCATGGAGAGACCCGATTTGCCGCCAGCCTTTTTTATATAGGAAGGGAAAATATCGCAGGCAAAGCCCATGTCGACGATTTCGCTTTTGAGTGCCGCCATCATTTCGGCGATTTTTTCGCGAGTACCAAGTGCTTCAACACGGATAAGGGTTGAAAATGGAGGATAGTTGACCGCCTTCCGAGCAGCCAATTCATATTGGTGGAACTCTTTTATCATGCCGCGTATGCCGAATTCAAAAATAGGATCTTGCGGCACGCGCGTCTGCACCAAAAACGTGGCACGGGCACGACGGCGCGTTTCAAGCAGTATGGCCATCATTTTTTCATATGCTGCATAGTCAGAGAGAGCAAGGAGGGCATCGGCACTTGCGACCACCGCATGATCGGCTATACCCGCACCTCGCTTATCAAGCATATCGAGGAAGCTAAAGGCAAATTCCGTACCTACCAGCACCGCACCCGGCGATTCACGCCATGCTGTGACGATTTTTTCTGCCTGCGAAGGAGTCTTGGCGCGGTCTTTGTCCAAAATAAAGACAGTAATGCCAGGCCAGCGCGTTTCAAGCACTTCTTTTCTACGATCAGTGCCGGCACCAAGTGGCACCAATTTC
>CAZKGX010000070.1:714-2489 GCA_964552645.1 uncultured Candidatus Saccharibacteria bacterium | reverse complement strand
GCCTTCCAAGCTGTAGTACTTGCATTGTAGACATATTTTATAAAGGAGCCGTTCTCTACACGGGCCTGATACACCCCTGCCACACTTGTAGAAGCAAGTTCACCTGAGAAGCTTGAGGAGAAATGATCCTGATTATACATCACATGTACCCCTTGGCGATTAATTCTCTCTATATAAGGGATATTTACACTCCATCCGTAGGCGAAAAGATTTATATTCGACGTATCAGCAGAGTTATACGTAAGTTTCAGGCCAGGCTCCATACCAGCACGACCGGGTGGGGTCACAATGTCATATGAATACGAAAGCGCACCAGATGCATTATTGGCTTCAGGGGTCACCGTTTTGCGATAGGTGAAATTTGAATTGTCGTATGTGGTCGGATCTCCGGTTAAAGTCTGTGTATTATTTTCACCGTCATCAACAGGTACCCCTACTTCTGCGGATGCAGCAGCTGGTTTTGTCACTGTTGGTGTCATTTCGGGACCAGTCTTTGACGTCACATCTTGAATAGCGTTTTGTTTTGTCTCAGTTTCAGTTGTTGCACTCGTATCTGTAGAAGCAGGGGTGTTTGTCTCTGGAATCGCAGGATTGGCCGATGGAGCAGCTGATACATCTACTGCCGGTGTAGAAGCTGGCACAGTTTCTACCTCCTGAGCAAAGACAAGTGATATTGGTTGAAGCAAAAGGGCAAGGAGGACAAGGCCACCTACCATTTTTTGCTTCATTGATGAATGAAGAAAAATCATGGCGGTGTTTTTTATTGGCACTTGCCTATACAAATATCACCATCGGAGACGAGGCTGCCATTGAGCTTTATATCACCCGCAACATCGAGCTTTGCTTTTGGTGATGAAGTGCCGATACCTACATTACCTGTTCCCATAATGCGCATACGCTCAGCCACCGCTCCACCATCTGTTTTAGTCAAAAACGTCAAATCTGATCCCATATCAGCAGTACTAGTACCGACCAAAAGACCTTGTATTATAGCGATGCGTTTGGTTGATGATTGCGATTGTGCATTAAAGTCTATTTGACCGATGATATTTCCGGATACATTGTTATCAGAACGAGCAGCCAATTCGAGAACAGCGCGACTACCTACGTTTTGACCACCCAGAATAGTAAGCGTTCTTTGGATTGCAGGATTATATCCAAACACATTTGGCATGAATGTACCGACACCAAAATCACTGTTATTACCAGATATTCCATTGGGACCAATTTTCATTCCAGTAGTAAGTGTAGTAGAACCATTTGCCGTTGTACTAAAGAGCAGATAGCTCCCCATATTGGTACTACTCCAATTTTCTGCTGCATATGAAGTAATAGCGGCACGGCCACCACCTGAAGCATAGCTTGCTGCATCGGCATACCCTCTGAAGGAAAGAGCTCCAATTTCATCATTCACCAAAAGCGCAGAGGGGGACGCTACAGTACCATTAGCACGTCGTATATCGATGACTCCATGGCCACCGAAGACATCTGTTTGCATAAAAAGATTATCGGCATTGGCACCTATCAAATGAAGTACCGTCTGTGTAGGAAAGGTACTGCTTGCAGAGGAGGCATTGAGGCTGACATCCAGTTTCCCTGATGGAGTGGTGTTGCCGATGCCTACCTTACCCGTATTTGTATTATAGATATTTGAACCGCTTGTTTGCCACTGGGCTTCAGCGAGTGTCGGAGAAAAAACGATGCATGCAATAAAGAGGCCGCCCGCGACAAAACGTATTTTGTTCATTGAAATTACTTAATATATAAATTCGAAA
>CAZKGX010000070.1:0-704 GCA_964552645.1 uncultured Candidatus Saccharibacteria bacterium | reverse complement strand
AAAGACCCAAGACCAAAAACGAAAAATAGAGACGAAAAAAGGAGAGGTGAGCTCGTGCTCTGCGTATGATTTTATTCCCCCTACCCTGCAAGTCAATGAGAAAGGACACTTTGAAATAAAATGAGGGGCGATGCAAATGCAACACAAAAGCAAAAGGCCGCCCCTTTCGGGACAAGCCTTTTTCGGACAGAGGAGAGGTGTATGCGGTCACCTCAATCAGCGCCGGGACAGTCTGGGTGATAGTCCTTACCCTGGTGGGCAGAACCATCTTTATGGGGTCGGCCGATCATACGAATGGCCGCATCCAGTACGGCCGGATCATCGGTTGTGAGTGTATCACCGGTCGAATGAGACGGATGGGTAGGTTTGGGAGGGTTCATAAATACGCGCAGGAAACTGTCACCATCAGGAAGAACAGAAGGGTTATCCTTCATTCCAATGAAAATTATACAATGTCTGCCGCCTTTGATGCGAGCACTTTATACCCAACTATTCTCTAAACCTTCTCAACAGTATTCATAGAGCCCTGCATTGCGTGGCGCGACGCCGCATCTTGCGACTACTCAGCCGCATTGACCACCTCTGGGGCCTCTACGAAACTGCCATTTTTGCCTTTTTTGACGGTGAATGTGATTTCTTTGAGTGCAGATCCGGATGCGGCATTTGCGCTGCCGCTGTTATTCTCGCGTCCATCACGATTGTCG
>CAZKGX010000069.1:0-2540 GCA_964552645.1 uncultured Candidatus Saccharibacteria bacterium | reverse complement strand
TCATAAAAAGAAAATGCCGACCTGTGGCCGACATTTTCTCTCTTCCCCCCGCCCACTTTTTACCTAATATCCCCCCATACCCCCGCCCATACCTGTGCCCGCACCTTCTTCTTTCTCAGCTTTTGGCTCTTCGGCAATAGCAGCCTCAGTAGTGAGCAGAATAGCTGCCGCAGAGGCAGCATTTTCTACACCTGAGCGGGTTACCTTTACTGGATCGATAATACCAGCAGCAATCATGTCAGGCACAATCTCATCCTTTACCGCATCGTAGCCGGCATTTGGCGTTTTGGCCGTGCGAATCTTTTCAATAATGACAGCAGCATCGTCTTTGCCACTATTCAACACAATCTGCTTGAGCGGCGCTTCGAGTGCTTTGAGTACAATCTCTGCACCGACAGCAATTTCATTTGCAAATGCTTTGTGGACTGCAGCCGCGCCTGCACCTCCATCCTTGCCCGTCTCTTTTGCCAAAACAGAGCGCGCTTTATCAGCTGCACGAATAAGAGCGCTGCCACCGCCAGCAACAATACCCTCAGCAATAGCGGCCTTGGTCGCATTGACAGCATCCTCGATCTTGAGCTTCAAATACTTCATAGAGGTTTCAGTGGCGGCGCCAACGCGAATAACCGCTACACCACCTGAGAGCTTGGCGATGCGCTCCTCGAGCTTTTCGCGATCATACTTTGAGTCGGTGGCGGCCAGCTGGCGCTTCAAGCCAGCAATGCGCTTATCAATATCTGATTTTTTGCCCTTACCACCAACCACCACGGTCTTTTCTTTGGTAGCAACAATCTTTGAGGCGCGACCAAGTACGTCGAGGTCGGCATTCTCAAGCTTCACACCCAAATCCTCAGTCACCACCGTCGCACCAAGCGTTGCAGCAATATCTTCGAGCATTTCTTTCTTGCGATCGCCATAGCCCGGCGCCTTAATGGCCAAAATATTGAAAATGCCACGCAATTTATTTAATACAAATGTCGTCAAAGCCTCACCATCCACATCATCGGCAATAATGACAATTTCTTTGCGGCCGGTCTGCGCTACTTTTTCAAGCAAAGGCAGCACATCTTTGACGGCAGAAATTTTGCGATCGGTAATGAGGACAGGCACGTCTTTGTATTCAGCTTCCATGCGCTCTGCATTGGTAATCATATATGCAGAAACATAGCCCTTATCGAATTCCAAACCCTCTACCACGTCCGACTCAATAGAAGTTGACTGCGACTCCTCCACCGTCACCACACCATCCTTGCCCACCTTATCAATCGTATCGGCAATAATAGCGCCGATTTCAGCACTCTCTGAAGAAATAGTGGCGACCTGCTTGATTTCTTCCTTGCTCTTTATTGGCTTTGCAATATCGCGCAGCGCCTTGACTACCTCGGCAGAAGCGCGCTCAATACCAATCTTAATGCCCATAGCATTGACGCCCATGGTCGTGCGACGCATACCCTCGCTAATCACTGCCTGCGCAAGAATCGTGGCCGTGGTCGTACCATCACCAGCCATATCATTGGTGCGCGTCGCAACTTCTTTTACTATTTCAGCGCCCATATTCTCAAACTTATCTTTGAGCGTAATTTCTTTGGCAATAGAGACGCCATCATTGGTAATAGTCGGCGCGCCATAACCGCGATCAAAGACCACATTGCGCCCGCGCGGCCCAATGGTAATGCGCACTGCATCAGCGACGGTATCAACACCAGCCTTCAAACGCTTACGAGCCTCTTCATTGAAAATTATTTGTTTTGCCATAGCTTGAAAAGTAAAAGGTAAAAGGTAAAACGGAAAAGGTACAAAACGAGACAGAACGAGACGATAAGGAGCCACCACGACATTTCCATACTTCCATACTTACATAACTACATACTTACATAGTTACATAACTACATACTTACATACTTACATATTTTCTCTATTTCATCACCGCCAAAATGGCCTCTTCGCGCAAAATAAAGTATTCTTGGCCGGCGATTTTCACTTCATCATAGCCGTACTTTGAAAAGAGCACGGTATCACCCACTTTGAGGGCAACAGGAATGCGCTTTCCATCTTCACCGACTTTGCCGGGACCGATAGCAACAACGGTACCCTGCTCTGGTTTCTCTTTACTCACGGTATCAGGGATGATGATACCTGAAGGCGTTTTGGTATGCTCTTCGGCCAGTGGCTTGACCACAATACGATCAGCAAGTGGTCGTATGCCAAGAGAACCTATAGATTGTGCAGCGTCTGTATGTGCTGCCGATGCAGAAACCGATGCCTTTGTCTTTGCTTTTTTATCTTTTTTCATAATCTATTGTGCTGTACGCTTATTCTAATAATGTATACAGATGCGAAATACAATACTACTTTCTAGTATATACATCGCAATTGTATAAAGTGAAACCAACCTCTACTAATGTGCCCGTATTATAGTACGGTGCATAGGGCGGTCAATAGTGCCGGCCTCTTTTTACCTTTTACTTTTAACTTTTTACCTTTCTTGCCTCTCCGCCCCACCTATGCTATACTCTCTGGCAATGGAAACTCTGCGAATG
>CAZKGX010000068.1:0-2659 GCA_964552645.1 uncultured Candidatus Saccharibacteria bacterium | reverse complement strand
TACTTGCCGACTGGAGGAGGTCCGGCATGTGGTTCGCATACACATCAATGACTTTATTGCGCCCCTTATTTACGCTCTCGTAATTCAGGGTATTGCTGTGTCTGTGTTGTCCAGGTGAAGCAGCAAAGAAGCGCTCACTGACATGCTCTGCGATATTGCGCAAAGCACGCCCCCAGAGCTGTTCATGTGCGCAGGCACGACAGAACTCTATGCTGTGTCGAAGTACATAGAGGGCAAAGAATGCCGTAATGCTGTACGTCGCCAAACGGCGATTGTTATTGCTTGCAGCGTCTATGATAGTCGCCATAATTTTCGGCCCTATCATCTGAAGCACTATTGCCGTGATGGCAAAGAAGTACTTTTGATAGAGCCATGGGCGAGCATCTTTTGAGTCTGCCAAGGCAAAGGCATAACGGATGCTCCTCCATGTACCTTTGATTTCCTTGATATAACCGAATATGCCACAGGGTGGCGCTATATCCGTTTGCTTCATATGAGGCTACGTGGTTTGTTTGGTTTGTGTCGAATGAAAGGGTTGTATAGATCGACAAATGTCGAAGAACAAAAAAGAACTAAAACACCTTGCGTTTTTATGGCAAGGTGTTCTGAGGACTCGAAGTCCTGAAAGGGGAGAAGGCTCAAATACTCAAAACACACGGCCATATGGCATATGGACGCATGGGACTGGGAGTGCTCGCATGTGAAATGCGAGCATAGCCAACAGTGTGTTTTGCATTAAGAGGCATGTAAATAGCATACATTAAATACCATTATATGTCAATGTCCTGTGGATAGGTATCCTTGACATTTTTATTAAAATAATACATACTCACCCCGTAATTCACACTCTCTCCATCGTTTGGCCATTTTGTAGCCGCGCAAAGAAAGTCTAGGGTTACATATTATGGATCGAAAACCAAATTATGCGCCTCGTGCGCATGCATCATCGTCTCGTTTTACTTCACGCAGTTCACATGCACCACACAGCCCGCGCGCTTCAAGCACCCCTTCAGGTGCGCCGCGTACGCAGTATGCCGCCCCACAGGGTGGTCGTACTTCGCATAGTGCATATGGCGCTCGTGGCGCTCACGCTCCACATAGTGCCTATAGCAGCCAGAGTGCAAGCGCTTCTTCTCATGGCACATATACCACTCATGGTGGCCGTGGTGGTCATCGCTCAGCCGCATCAAGCATGGGTGCAGGCGCACATCGTTTTAGTCGCCCTATGAACGCTGGCTATGCTGCTCGTGGAGGTCGCGGAGGTCGCGCCGCTCGTTTTGCCAATGCAACAGGTATTGACGTCTCACGCTTTGTGAAGACCGTCGCTGATGCCAATTCTTTCAACACTTCAACGGAGGCACATGCCGCCGCCGCTGCGAGTGCCGCTCAGTCTGCAGCCCAAGCTACTTCGGCAGCCCCTACGCACACCATCGTGCATCGCTTCACTGACTTTGCGGTGGACCCCCGCATTATTCAGGCTATTGCTCGTAAGGGCTTCACCTCGCCAACTCCGATTCAGGATTCGGCCATCCCGCATATTTTGAAGGGCCTCGACGTGGTGGGTATTGCCAATACCGGCACTGGCAAAACGGGTGCCTTTCTTATTCCTCTTATCAATAAAGTGCTTGCTGCGCGCAATAATCCCGAGGCAGGGAAGCGTCAGGAGCGCATTCTTGTGACCGTGCCGACACGCGAGCTTGCTATTCAGATTGAAGATGAGCTTCGTTCGCTTACGGTTATGCCGGCCGGTACGCCGGGTGCTGCAATGAATATTGCCTCGGTCTGTGTGGTGGGTGGTGCGCCGATCAGCCGTCAGATTACTGCTTTGCGTCGCATGCCTGCACCTGCATTTGTAATCGGTACGCCAGGTCGCATCAAGGACCTGATTGAGCGCAAGTGCCTCGATCTTTCAACCTTTGCGACCCTCGTGCTCGATGAAGCCGATCGCATGCTTGATATGGGCTTCGTCAATGACATTCGTTATGTTGTTGGCCTTATGCCAAAGCAGCGCCATACGCTCTTTTTCTCAGCAACCCTTTCCTCTGACATCGAGCGTCTTATTAAAGACTTTTTGAATAATCCGGTGCGCGTTTCTGTGAAAACGCAGGACACGGCCAAAAATGTGGAGCAGGCGATTATTCGTGTGCAGCCAGGCGGCGGTCCTGAGGCCAAGCTCGACCTCCTCCACGACCTTCTTATCAAAGACGGCTTTACCAAAGTGCTCGTCTTCGGTCGCACCAAGCATGGCGTAGAAAAACTTGCCAATATGCTTGTGGCCCGCGGTTTCAAGGCCGAGTCTATTCATGGAAATAAGACGCATTCAAGTCGCCAGCGCGCTTTGACTATGTTCAAGACCAATCACGTGCAAATCCTCGTCGCCACTGACGTCGCCGCCCGCGGTCTCGACATTTCCGACATCACGCATGTCATTAACTATGATGCCCCTGCCACCTACGAAGACTATATTCACCGCATTGGCCGCACCGGCCGCGGCAGCAAGAAGGGCAAGGCGCTGAGCTTCGTCTAGCTTGAAAAGTAAAAGGTAAAAGGTAAAAAGTCAGAGCGAGAGGAGACGAGGGAGCGAAGCCGCACGGTATGTGCGGTTTTTGCATTGGAATATGGATTTGTAGTATAGTAAGAAAGGTAAAAAGTAAAAGGT
>CAZKGX010000067.1:0-2817 GCA_964552645.1 uncultured Candidatus Saccharibacteria bacterium | reverse complement strand
AGAAGATGCCTGGGGGAATCATTTCCCGTTTAAAGAACGGCGCCGAAAGACCTTCCACCAGATCTCGCCCTGCAATTTGCATGGGCGATGCATGTTGATCGGAATAACCTTCATAGAATGCCGGAGGCACTCCATGTACTGTGAGTATGGGTTGCATAGAAGTGAGCGTTCCCACTATTTATACAATTTTTATATTGAATGTCAATAAAGGCAGGAAGCGTGTCCTAAAGATAAAAAAACACAGAAATCCGGCACGTTTTAGCGCCAGCTCTGTAACCAAAAGAGTTTTGATAATGAATCAGTGTGGAAGCCATAGGTGAGTGGGCTCCAATACATGAAAGCGGCAAAGACTAAACAGCCAATCCATATGGCGATCGTTGCTATAGAAAAAGAAAGGCCTTTTTTTCCTATTTTCTCGGCATGGCGCATACCTGCATCAAAGAGAAAAGCCAAGACCATTACGGCAAAGATGAGGGCAGCAAGGTAATGGTAGAGAAACATAACGCGGCCAATAAAAATGAAAGGCAGCCAATTGGCAAGATAAGCAATAATCAAAAACCACAAAGTACTGCGTTGTGAAGCATCAAAAGCAAAACGCTTTCTTCGCACCACAATCATGCCTGCCATAAGGAGGCCAAAGAATGCTGCTAGACTTGAAAGCCAATAAACCAGCGGATTACCCAACGAATAAATCATGCTGCCTTCAAGATCAGTCTTTGGCGCGCCCGGCTCATTTAAATTATTCCAAAAATAAATAGGACGAAGCATAAGCGGCCATGTATACCATTTACTTGTATAGGTGTGGCTATCATTAAGACGTGCATTGGCCTGATACATAGTGATATTGAGCTCAAGTATTTTGGCTGCCATGGTAGGCGTTGGAAGATTTGGATTATTGGCAATATTATAGACCGTCCCTTGAAGTGTCTTCTGGAATGAAGGCTGCATAAAAGCATCGCCCGAACCAGTCTTGGTCAAAAGAGAAAGATGTATATACATGAGGCTCGTATAGGTAGCGAGCACTATGAGAATAAGACCAAGGATGCGCAAGAGGGCAGAGGCGCTTTTTTTCCATGAACGATGAAATGCTGCAGTGAGGGCATATGCCAATTCCATAAGGCCAATCAGTCCAGCAAAAGAAAGGCCAGTCCATTTCACACTCACCGCCATACCAGCACAAAGAGAAGCACCAATGTAGAGCGCCGCTATCTGCCATGTCCTGGTACTCTTTGTTGCATGTTCTTTTTGTTGCATGCGATTGCGCGCTGCAAAATAGAGCCACAATGCAGTAAAGCCAAAAAGAAGGAGCTGACTATCAATCAAAAGAAAGCGACTTTGAGCCAAGAGTGAATTTTCAAAAATAAGAAGGAAGGCAGCACAGGCAGAGGCAATCATTGAAAGACGGAGATTGCGACAGAGAAAATACACCACTACGGGAATAAGCGCGCCGGCAAGTGTCGGTATAAAGCGCAGAGCAATAAATCCATCGGGCAAGGTATTGCCAATGGCAGACAGATTCACCTTTGCATTGACCGAACCAATGAGCACACCGAAGGCATAGAGTATGAGCTTACCCAGTGGGGGATGAATATCAAAAAAATACGCATGCTGCGCATAATTTGTCAGAAAAGTGCCAAAATAGACTTCATCAAAAACTACGGCAGCAGGATGGCCAAATAAGAAAAAGCGCGTAGCACATGAAAGGGTAAGCACGAGGAGCGGCAAGAGAATGGCCATTCGGTTTTTTCGTAAAAGAGAAGAAAGGATTATGAAAAATTGATAAGGGACAAACGGATGCGCACGATATCCACCAGCATATGCCACATACCGGAGAGATTCATGCGACTGTCATTGTCATTGTGCCAGGTCACGGGTACTTCTTCAATGCGATATTCATGCATGCGAGCCAGAGCCAGAAATTCCACATCAAATGCCCAGCCCATTGTGGTCAGGCGAGGGAATAGGTCTTCTGCAACAGCGGCCGTGCATGCCTTGAAACCATTTTGTGTATCGGCAATATCGAGCGGTAGTATAGTGCGTGTAAGTATACGGAATAAATGTCCGAGGAAGGTGCGATAGAACGGTTGGTGTACGGCAATGGTGGCTCCCTTCACACGACGCGAGCCAATAACAATGTCGGCGCGATGGTGTATTGATGCGGCATTCTTGTCAAACGTTTCAAAATAGGGAGCCATGCTCTTCCAGGTTTCAATAGGCGTCGAATTATCAGCATCCATAAAGAGGCGCACTTCACCACGCGCATCGAGCATGCCGCGCACGACGGCGCGCCCTTTTCCACCATTCACCAATGCTTTTATAAGGCGCAGATGGGGAATGGTCTCGCATTTTTTTTGTACCAAAGCAGCAGTGCTGTCTTCAGAGCCATCATCGATAACGAGGATTTCATATGAAGGCACTTCACTTTGTAAAAAAGCATGCACCGCATCGAGTGTTTTCTCAATGCGCTTTGCTTCATTGTAGGCCGGTATAATGACGCTAAGAGAAGGTGCCCCAGAGGGGAGGGTGGTGCCGCTCCTTTTTCCTGCCGATGTCATGTACTCTAGTATATAATAAGACAGCATGAAAACGTACTCACCACATCGAGGCGCAATGCATAAGCACCACATTGTGAAGATCAGCCGCTTCGCTGTATCGGGTGGTCTTTCAGCACTTTTGCAAATAAGTCTGCTCCATTTTCTGATGACGGCAGGCATCCATTATCTCTTTGCTTCAGCGGTCGGTGTCATTGCTGGTATGACGCTCAATTTTTTCTTGCAAAAGCTTTGGTCCTTCAAAGAGACGACTATGACTGCACGC
>CAZKGX010000066.1:0-3147 GCA_964552645.1 uncultured Candidatus Saccharibacteria bacterium | reverse complement strand
TGCCGCCTCCATCGGGGACGGGCACCTATTACGGCGGCGGGTGGTAAGATTTCACACCATCATCGTCATGTGCCCTCGGGCACACAATTGCAAGGAGCGACTGCGCAAGCAGCCGCTCCTCTTCTTTTTCTTTAAAAAAATAGACACCAACAAAGTCCTATTTTTAGGATGCAAAAATAAACACACGTCTCAATTTTTCCTTTGTTTAAATAGCAAAAACACATACACAGCGCTATAATAAATGTAGGCGTTGACTTGTCTTGGTGTATCCACTTTAATCACTTAACATTTTCCATACAGATATGAGCTACGAACGTTTTTTTGGAGCAGAATCAACAGAAGATATCCTCGAACCAGAGTCACAGAACTATTATGATATTTTAGGAATATCACCAACTGCTTCTGCTGAAGAAATAAAAAAAGCTTTTCGAAGGAAGGCAAAAGAAACAGACCCTCATTTTGATACTCTTAATATGTCAGAGGCAGAGAAAGAAAGAAGGGCCGCTGGTTTTCGTCGTATACATGAAGCGTACGATGTTCTTAGTGATACAGTTAAACGGGCTAAGTATGATGAGTATGGTGGTGCCCATGATATTGCTACAGAGACAGGTCACACAACAGATGAACAAGATCGACGAGAAAAACTGAAGAAGGCGATAAGAAAAGAGTGGGCAACACAAATTGCCTCTTACAGGCAGAGTATTGCTGAGACCGAGTCTTCGCTCGTGTTGAAGACAGGAAATTCGTTCTCCAAAATAGAAAGTGTCATAAATGAGGTGCGGACCGCAGCTGATCATATACGAAAAGGAGAACCGACTTCAACCTCTTTGATTTACGGAGGCATTCAATTGGCACGAGAAGCTATCCGTCAGTGTCAGCAGGACATAGAGAGTGTGGCCGCAACTATTGATGTGGCTAGTATGGAAGTGTTCCATCAAAAACTCATGGATTTCCTTGATTCAGAAAAAGAACAAAAATCTATCCTCGCCACTATAAAGAGGGCGCTAGGTGTTCGGGAGGGGTTTCTCCTCAGGCTTAAGACTCTTGAGGAAAGTCTTAACAGTTCAGAACGTGATCTTATCGATCTTATCGCTCGGCTACAAGGGTAAAAGGTGTCGATGGTAAAAATAGTAGTATGACCGCATACATATACAAATATGCAGACAAGCGCCAATAGCGACAACAAAAACAACAATCAAAGCAGCGCCCAGATCGAGCCGCTCCTTAGTGCTGCGGGCATGCAAACACTCACCGAAGATGGCTTGGCTCATTTTGCACATGCATTTATAAGCACCTTGGCTGCCATGCGGACGGCGGTGCAGGTGGCGGAGCAAAATACAACTCCGCGCACATATGCCACCATCGTTCGCCTCAAGGGCGAACTCGGTGCCGGTAAAACCACGTTTACAAAAGCTGTTGCTTCGACGCTCGGCATAACCGAAGCAATCACGAGCCCAACATTTGTTATTGAAAAAATATATCCGATCGCTGTAACTGGAAGCGCTGCCATCCCAACAGCGGGGTTGTGGAACAAACTAATTCATATTGATGCGTATCGCCTGAAGGGTGGGCGCGAGCTGGAGGCGCTTCATTGGCACGATATGGTGCGCGACACACAGGCGCTCATTCTTATTGAGTGGCCAGAGCTCGTGGAGGATGCGCCGGGCCTTACCTTGGCCACAGGTGCCACTGCGGAAATTGCTTTTGAGGTTGCACACGAGACCACTCGCAAAGTGAGCTGGCAAATCATTTCCGCAGCCAAATAGGGGTATAATAATTGCATGCCAAAAAAGCCTAGCGCAAAGCCGGACCAAGCGGCAAAGTCTGCCGCGCCGAAAAAAGCAACAATAACAGGCACACCGAAAACACTCGTGCTCCTTGATGCGCACGCTATTTTGCATCGCGCCTACCATGCGCTCCCAGATTTTTCTTCAAGCAAAGGCGAGCCGACCGGCGCCCTGTACGGTCTTTCTTCTATGCTTATGCGTATTATTGCTGAGCTGAAGCCTGACTATATTGTGGCCTGCTACGATTTGCCGCAGCCAACCTATCGCCATGAGGCATTTAAGGATTATAAGGCGCAGCGCAAAAAGGCCGACCCTGAGCTTGTGGCGCAGATGCAGCGCTCGCGCGATATTTTCACTGCTTTTTCCATTCCTATTTATGACCTTGCTGGTTTTGAGGCTGACGATATGCTCGGCACTATCACCGCGCGCTTGTCGGACGATGAGCAGACGCGCATTGTGATCGCTTCGGGCGATATGGATACGTTGCAGCTTGTGTCGGGCAAAAAAGTGACCGTCTATACGCTGAAAAAAGGTATTAACGACACCATTCTCTATGATGAGGATGCGGTGCGCGCTCGTTTTGGTTTTGGTCCTGAGCACATTCCGGATTTCAAGGGTTTGCGCGGCGATCCTTCCGACAATATTCCTGGTATTAAGGGTATTGGCGAAAAGACCGCCTCTATTTTGGTGCAGAAATTTGGCGCCATTGAAACTATGTACGCGGCCATAAAAAAGGGCGGCACCGCTGTGCTCAAAGAGGCTGGACTTACCGATCGCGTGGCTGGCCTTATCACTGCCGGCGAAGAGGAAGCGCTCTTTAGTAAAATGCTTGCCACCATTCGTCGCGATGCGCCGATCGATTTTGCTTTGCCAGAAAAAATCTGGCGCGAGACGGTATCGATCGATACGATTAAAAAACTCTTCACTGAGCTGGAATTTCGCACCTTCGGCGCTCGCATCAATGAGCTCTTCAATGGTAATGGGGGAGCAATTGCACCAAAAAAATCTGGCGTAACGGGCACTTCAACCACAACCACAACCACAACTACAACCGTCGCACGCACCGGCACAGCGACAACTGCATCGGCCGACGCCGAAAGCAATCTTGCAGGCCTTGATGATGCTGCGGCCGAGACCATGACCGCTGGTCCTGATGTATCGGCAGGGGATACTCTTTTTGGTGCCATAGCACAGCCGCTTCCGGATGCTCCGCCGGAAGAGATAAAGGAGACAGCGCTTGCTTTGTGGGTGGCCGATTCGAATAAGACCAATCCTACGCTTGAGGACATCGTCAATTTTGCTGCTATGAGGACAGAGTCAGGCACGATTAAAGACTTTGCCACTGCGAAAGCGGCCGTAT
>CAZKGX010000065.1:0-3194 GCA_964552645.1 uncultured Candidatus Saccharibacteria bacterium | reverse complement strand
TTGCCTCTCCGCCCCACCTATGCTATACTCTCTGGCAATGGAAACTCTGCGAATGGTATTGCCATACATTCAGATCGGCCTTTCGGTCGTTCTTATTGTCTTTGTTTTGCTCCAGCAATCGAGCACCGGCCTCGGCGGCGCCTTTGGCGAAAGCAACAATTTTGGCACGAGCTATCACACTCGCCGCGGATTAGAGAAATTCCTCTTCAACGGTTCTGTTGTCGTTGCTATTCTCTTTGCTGCATCTGCCCTTTTGGCCGTCCTCCTCAAATAATCTGCACTCATAGGGCATAGATTGTTTTCATTCTGTCTTTATTATCGCTTCATTATTATTTCGTAATTATTTCATAACGTTCTCATTCGTGCCGGAAGAAACGGTCATTTGATTTGTGGCGTACCGTTTCCCTACCGGTTGCACCTCTCTACCTCTATGAACCCTCTTAATCCTCCTCCTTCGAAGCGACGCTCTCTATCGCGCAGCCTCGAGACAATGCTCAGCACCTTTTCATCATTTGAAAAAGCCCTTTTCTATGGTTTGGGCATTTTGCTTATCATTTCTACGCTCGGCCTCGCATATAGCGCCAATGAATCACTCAAAGTGACCGTGCCATCACGTGGCGGCTCACTTATTGAAGGTATTATTGGCGTGCCACACTTTGTGAATCCGCTCTTTAGCGTTTCTGACGCCGAAAAAGACCTTTCTTCACTTATTTATTCCGGACTGATGAAAGTGGGACCAAATGGGACCCTCGTTCCTGATTTGGCTGAGTCCTACACCGTATCGCCAGATCAAAAAACATACACCTTCAAATTGCGCGATAGTATTTCTTTTCATGATAATGAATTAGTGACCGCCCAAGACGTTGCTTTTACCATAAAGACGGCGCTTGATCCTGCTTTGAAGAGCCCTCGTCGTGCACAATGGGAAGGAGTGACTATCGATATTATGAGTCCGCGCGAAGTGCGTTTCACTTTGCCCGCTCCGTATCCTGCTTTTTTGGAAAATACAACGCTTGGTATTATTCCGCAGCATGTATGGAAGTCATTGCCAGCTGAACAGATCGCTCTTGGTGGTGCCATTGCCCCAGTGGGAAGCGGTCCTTACAAAGTGGCAAGCATTGATAGCAAGACTGCTGCGCTCCCTATTCGCTATAACCTCACTTCATTTAGCCACTATGCTTTGGGCGAACCCCTTATCCCCAAAATTACCTTGGCCTTTTTCACCACCGAAGATGATGCTATCGACGCTTTGAAAAAAGGCGAGATTGAAAGTTTGGCCAATATTACGCCGGCTGCACGCGCTCGTTTGAGCGGCATCGCTGAAGATCAGGTGGATACTGCCACTGCCACAAGCACCAATCCCGCAGCCATCCACACCCTCAATACTCATCTCACCGCAGATGTATCAGCAACGCTCCCTCGTGTCTTTGGTGTCTTTTTTAATCAAAATCAATCGACTGTCTTGCGTGACAAAGATATTCGCAGCGCACTTGAAATGGCCACCGATCACAATGCCATTATTGAGAAAGTACTCCTTGGTGCCGGTACACCTATCGATCTGCCTTTACTGCCACAATTCGTCCCTGAAGGTGTCGAGCGTGACAATATTCTCTCAACATCAACCACGCTCACCATTAGCACAGCAAGCACTACGGTAGTAAAGGGCAAAAAGAAAGCCATCACTCTCACCTCTTCAGTAGTTGTGCCCCGCACAGAGTTCGGAAGCGCCAATGCAGTCAATGTGGCCAATCAGAAACTCGAAAAGGCTGGCTGGACATTGAATCAGGAAGGTGTGCGCGAAAAGAAAATCAATAGCAAAGAATCTCTCAAATTGAGCTTCTCTCTCACCACCGTCAATTCCCCAGACCTCATTGCCACCGCCAATTTACTGAAAGATCAATGGGAGCGACTTGGCGCCAAGGTCAAGATTGAGATTTTCGAACAAGGCGATTTCAATCAGACAGTATTGCGCCCTCGCAAGTACGATGCCGTACTCTTTGGTCAAATTGTAGGACGTGATGCTGACCTCTATCCATTCTGGCATTCATCGCAGCGCAATGATCCCGGCCTCAATATCGCTATGTATGCCAATAGCAAGGCAGATAAGGCTCTTGAAGAGGCTCGCACAGCAAGCGATATGCATGCCCGCGCCGAAGCCCTTGCAACAGCATTGAGCGAAATCAGTCACGACATTCCTGCCCTTTTCCTCTACGCTCCACACTTTGTCTATATTGTGCCAAGTGATATACATGGCATTTCAACAAACGGCATTACTCGTCCTTCGGAGCGCTTTGCTTCCATCAAGGACTGGTATCGTTTGACCGAAAAAGTATGGAATGTAAAGCCATTTACAAAAGGAAAGCCCATTCTCGAAGAATAAAGAATTCAATTATTAAACACTATTAACTAACCGTCAGAGACTATCATTATGAATCCAGATTTTACAAATAACCGCCGCGGACGCTTCGGAGGCAATCGCAATCGCTCATCAAACTATGGTTTGAATTTTGTTGTGGGTGCCGGTGATAAACGTGCGCACACATACAATGCCCCTGCCGCTCCCACCGATCGTCAGCCAGGCCAGGCTTCACGTGCCGCCGCTATTTTCGGTGACACTGCAGCAAAAGTACCTCGTATTGCCGATGGTCGCCGTCACATTCGTGGCCGCGCCAACCCTATCGTCGCTATGGCCGCTGCTACCTTAAAGAGCAGTGCTCCGAGTACCACAAGCAGTGGCGCCCCTGCTGCCCCCGCAGGACGCGCGCCGTACAATGCGGCCGGTGGTCGTGGAGGGTTTAGAGGTGGCTTCCGCGGTCGCGGAGGCGCACCTACAGGAGGTGTGGGCGGTGCTGGTGGCGCCCGTGGTATGAGTGGCCATCGTCATGGTCCTCGCGGATCAGGCGCTTCTCATCGCGGCTTTGGCGCTGGTGGCCACGCTGCGCACGGCGCACCTCATGGTGCTGGCGCCCATGCATCACACGGCGCACATGGCGCCGCACATGCCCGCCCAAATTTCACCCGCATCTCACCTGACAAATCCATTGTCGTTGATGCACCAGATGCAGACACAGCACCGACCGCAGCACGCCGCGCCAATCACAAATCATACGACCGTCGCCCTGCTCCAAAACTCAATATTCAAAAAGACACCAACGATGTCAACCGAGGCGCAGAGCAAATAGTCGCCATTGGGG
>CAZKGX010000064.1:0-3416 GCA_964552645.1 uncultured Candidatus Saccharibacteria bacterium | reverse complement strand
GGTCGACTCTTCCATCGGACGCGCCACCGCAACAGGTAATGGTCCCACAAAGTTATCTTCTGGATTAGTACCGCTTTTCTGTATCATAAGGGTACCAAGATTCGTCTTGGTCGCATCATATGAAGCGATCGGTGTGGTGGAGCCGTTAAATATATGTTCGACTGCGCGTAATGCCATTGTGGGTCGGAAATTATACTTCTAAATAATCGATATTGATTTGCACCGTGGTGGTCCCCGCTATAGCACAATACAAAACTTCATCTACCCCACCCTCAATGTAATTTGGGTGGTTATTGGCACCATAGAGACCACCGGCCTTCGGTGATACATATTTTTCATGATCCGTACCACCCGAAGTAAAACGGAATGACACCGATGTAGCATCGGCCGTCAGAGAAAAACGAGAAGCATAGACGCGAATTTTTTTACCAGACGCAGGAGTGCGAACGGTTCCCGATGAAGAAAGATTGATAGTAAGTTTAGTGACCCCCTGACCGGTCAACAATGAAGTGAGGGTTTCATCCGTGGCCGGATTTACCCTTACATTACTTGCGTTTTTTACCCCAACAACACTTGAGGTTGGTGTACTACCCATAACCAAAGCTGAGGCTTTATTTGGTAAAAGCTGGGACGCTACTACCCCAACACCTGCAACACCCAAAGCCTTGAGGAAGAAGCGCTTGTTATTATCACGTACCGTTGTGGGGGGTGCCTCAGTTTCTGTGGTGACAGCAAAAGCACCGTCCTGTGTAGCAACAGGAGTCACGTCCTCGGCTCGAATATTCCCTCGGACAAGATGAAAAGAATATCGATTATTAATCATAAAACTTCTCAGACATTTCTCCTCTATTATCAGCCATATGGTAGCCCTGCGCAATGGAAAATCCTGTGTATTTCTAAGTAGAAAACAAAAAGCCACCTTAGGGGGAGATGGTTTTTTCACACGTAGAAAGATAGGCTATATACACTTCTTCTATTAGGCTTTTTTATTCCAAATCTCGCAATACGAACATGAAGCGGCGCCACGACCGAGGTGACAGGCATTACAATGCACATCATTCTGATATTTACCAAAGGTATGGGTGAGTTTATAGCTTTTCGGAATGGACCAATACTGCTCTGCTATTTTTATGGGGTTGCTACAGAGACGACAGGTAAGGCCTGCATGCCAATTGAAATTACACGTTACTGGTGTTGGTTCCTCTATGGTCTCAAGGAGGGCTGTTTTTTGTTCCAATGCCGCCACAACACGTGTTTTTAATCGCTCAATAGCCGCGCTTGCATTGTGAGAGATAGTCTGTCTATGTTCCAGTGTCTCAAGGAGTGTGAGCGCACCCTCAAGAGGCTCACTCATACTCTGCGCAATAGAAAAAAGCACTTCATCATTTTTTTCTTTCTGAACATTGTACATGCGCATACTACGGACAATAAGCAGGATAACTGTAATTACAGCGATAGAGATAATAAGACTGAGGCGCAACATGTTGGTAACCGCTAGCTGGCCAGCCGTATAATCAATAACGATCTTATTTGGAAAGAGATCGTAATAATCAGCCGCCATCACAGCAGCATAGGCACCAAGAGATACAATTGACACCCTAACTACATCACGCAAAGAGAAGAGAACGAGGGAGAGACATGGCAATACGTAAAGGAAGGCGAATTTACTTTCTATACCGCCCGAAAAATGAACAATGAAAGTCACAAATAGAATATCGACAACGGGAAGCACTTGTATGAAATGCTTGTAGTGGGAAATCAAAAGCTTGCTCCGCACAATAAACAATGTCGCCGCACTCAGAAAGCATGCCGCCAAAGCAATGCTTATCACCGCCTGCGGCGAATAGGAGAAAATACCGTATATAAAACGTATAATCAGAGTAATGAAAACAAGGGTATAGCTTATGAGGCGTATAGTACTCTGCGTCTCAAGCATTTTGGAGATATCCCCCTCGCTGTGATGGCAGTCTTTCAGATAGAAGAACATAGGGACAGTATACTACCCTGCCATAAGCGGCGGAAGCGAAAACTGTGCATTAAAGCGAGCCGCCCGCATGGATGAGCGCCTGTTTTTCGGATCGTGATAAACGCTTGATAGCCGCTTCCCTTTTTGAAGCGGACGATCGATCGGGATGTTGCTCGCTATAGACAATACGCTGTGCTTTGTGAGCACGCGTATAATGGCCGCCCTTACCCTCTTTATGTTCATTGAAGCGACGGTCAAGGTCCGTGGTAATGCCGGTATAGAGGGAGCCATCACTGCATTCGAGGATATAGAGGGTATACATGCAATTTTTTAAAAATGTAAAAAGTCCACCGTGCAAGAGCACCTTTGACGCATCGTTCCCTACGATTCGCGCCGCAATACGTCTTTTTTGAAGTGTTTCAAATAGGCGACCAGGATAAAGCTAATGATGACCATAAGGAACCAAGAGGTGATCTTATTGGTAGACACCACCGTCCAGGCATGCACTTGATCGGGATATTGCCATGCACCAAGGTAGGTAGAAATGTTCTCAGCAATCCAAATAAAAAAAGCAATGAGCAGGAAGCTGAGATTAACCGGCATAGAGCGACGCGCATTCACCACCGTAAAATAAACGCGTGTTTTGAAAAAGAAAATAAAGACGGCGGCGATAAGGAACAGTCGTATATCGTAGAGGTAGTGATTAGTAAAAAAATTAATATAGATAAGCGCCCCCAATAGCACACTCAGGCCATAGCGCTCATAGTTCGTCAGCTCGAGCTTGAAAATTTTCCATGCCTGACTGATATAACTGCCAATGGCAGCATACATAAAGCCACTATAGAGCGGCACCGTGACGATTTTGAGAAAGCCCACCTCTGGATAGCTCCATGACCCAATCTGCGGGCTGGTCTTATAGAGCTCAAGCACCAGGCCGATAATATGAAAAAGAAAAATTACTTTCACCTCATCTTTGGTCTCCATCCGCGCAAAATAAAGCACCGCCTGAATAGCCACCGCCGCTAGAAAAAGAAAGTCGTATCGCGGCAACCCGAAGAGCGGTATGTGGTTCGATACAAAAAGGAGCACAAAAAAAGAACCGGCAAAAATAGCGGCCCGCGCCTGCTTGAGGGTGAATACGGCGAATTCGTGGATAAGGGGTTTGAGGTGGGACATGGTTTATGAGAGAACCTTGCGCACCAGCACTGCAACCGCAGAAAGCTCTTCCGCTGGACTAGCTACAGAACGAGGGCCGGGACGATAGAGAAACTCCCTTGGTTCATAGGTATAGATGCCAGCATCCCCTTCTTTTCTTGGGAGTATATGCAAATGGAAATGCGGCACTGATTGACCACCAATCTTTTCTTCATTCCAAGCATAATTAAATCCCTCCGCATTAAACACAGTTCGAAGCGCATCTTTTATCATGTTGCGCACATGTTCTATAGCT
>CAZKGX010000063.1:0-3530 GCA_964552645.1 uncultured Candidatus Saccharibacteria bacterium | reverse complement strand
CGAGCGGTGCTGAGTTTATTACTGGCTCTACGGTAGAGACCGCCGAAAAGGCTAAGGCCAAGATTGATGGCAAAGAATATCCTGTTTTTCACGTTGAAATCTCAAGCGTTTCTCATCCATTTTATACTGGTACCGAAAAGGTGCTCGATACTGCTGGTCGTGTACAAAAGTTCAATGCACGCCGTACCACTGCCGCTGCCAAGAAGTCTTCTGCTAAGGCTTAACTACGCTTACTGAGTGCCGCCATGGATGTGGCGGCGTTTTGTTCTATTATGTCTTAGGTCTCCTCTATGGACTTAGAAAAATATAAAAACAGCCCAAAAACAAGTTTTATGGTGGAATCTCTGGTCCGCCTTCTTGATGATGAAAAAGAGCTTGAAGCTATGGCCGCCAAAGACCCTTCACTTGCTGAGCTTGCCGCTCATGATCTCATCGATATCCGCGCTCAAAAGGCTGCTTTGATTGCCCAAATGGACGATCTCCTCAAAGCCGAAAAAGCCGAGGAAGAGTATCCCAATGAGCTTATCCTTGAGGTGCGCGCTGGTGCCGGTGGCGATGAAGCCTCTCTTTTTGCATGGCAATTGGCCGAAATGTACAAAAAATACGCCATAAGCCAGAAGTGGGAATGGTATCCGCTTGAAGAGTCAAAGTCAGATCTTGATGGCTATAAAGAAGCCTCTTTCGAAATACATGGTCGCGGCTGCTATAAGATATTGCGTCATGAGACGGGTGTGCATCGTGTGCAGCGCGTGCCTGCAACTGAGAAATCTGGTCGTGTGCATACATCTACTGCCTCTGTAGCGGTTTTGCCTTTGCGCAAAAAATCAAAAATAGAAATCAATCCTGCCGACATTGAAATGGAATTTTCTCGTTCCGGTGGTAAGGGCGGTCAAAACGTCAATAAAGTGGAGACGGCGGTGCGCTTGGTCCATAAGCCAACCGGCATTGATGTTCGCTGTACTTCTCAGCGCAGTCAGGCCAAGAATCGTGAAATGGCCATGAGCGTCCTCACCGCCAAGCTTGAGCGTTTGGCCGAAGAAGAAGAGGCGCGCAAATACGCAGGTGTGCGCAAGAATCAAATCGGCACCGGCGATCGCTCAGAGAAGATTCGCACCTACAATGTATTGCAGGACCGCATTACCGACCATCGCATAAAGCAGTCATGGCACAATATTGAGGGCATTATGGCCGGTCATTTGGATGAAATTTTGGCCGCTGTCGATGAGGCAGCTGAAAAAGGCATTACCGTGACCCCTGATGATGAAAGTGACGATGAATAATCGCTTTTTCGCCTTTCACCCTTTACTTTTTACCCCTTTCTGTTATGCTCTCTAAACCTATGCAAAAGACCGCAACAACCAGCAGCAAAGCCCTTATCGACGCAATGTTCAATGCAGGCGCTCATTTCGGCTATAGCCGCGCAAAGCGTCATCCTTCGATGAAGCCTTTTATTTTCGGTGTAAAGAATAAGGTTGAATTGTTTGACCTCGAAAAGACCTCAGTCGCCCTTCAGGCCGCTAAGGATATTGCCTATAAGATTGCCTCTGAAGGCCGCAAGATTCTCTTTGTAGCAAGCAAGAGCGAGGCTCAGGACATTCTCCGCAATGCAGCTCGCGATATTGAGGCTCCATATGTTGCAGGTCGTTGGCTCGGCGGTACATTGACCAACTTCACTGAGATCAAGCGCCGCGTCGCAAAGCTTGAATCTATGACATCAGCAAAAGAGAAGGGTGAACTCGCAAAATACACAAAGAAAGAGCGCCTTCTTATGGATCGTGAACTCTCACGCCTCGAAACGCTTTTCGGCGGTATTGCAACCATGAAAGACCTTCCTGCTGCACTTTTCGTCATCGATGCAAAGCATGAGCACATTGCAGTAAAGGAGGCTCAGGCTCATGGCATCCCTGTAATCGCTCTCTGTGGTTCAGATTGTGATGTAAATGAAGTGACCTACGCTATTCCAGGCAATGATTCATCTATTACAAGTATTGCATTCTTCGTAAAGGAGATCGCATCTGCTATCAAAGAGGGTCGTAAGGCTATGGCCCCTGCTGCTGCTCCTGCAGTTGCTGTTTCTGTTGCCGCTCGCTAATCCTCATCTACCGCTCATAGAGGGCGTTCCGATAGAGAGTATTACACCAAAAGGGTACATAGTAAGAGCTGATTGATTCTGCTATCCCTCTTATCTCATCTCGTTCTGACTTTTTACCTTTTACTTTATACTTTTTACCTTATTTGCTATACTATAACGCACTAATACAAACATATGTCTACTATCTCTACAGAACAAATTAAAGAGCTCCGTGATGCTACTGGCGTCTCAATTATGCAGTGCCGCAAGGCTCTCGAAGAGGCTAAGGGTGATATGGAAAAGGCCATCGCTATTCTTCGTAAGAAGGGTGGTGATGCTGCTGCCAAGAAAGCAGACCGTACCTTTGGTGCTGGCACCGTTCAGGCTTATATCCACTCAAATGGCGGTGTTGGAGCTATGGTAGAGCTTGCTTCAGAGACCGATTTCGTATCGGGTAATGAAGAATTTAAGACACTTGCGCATGACATTGCTATGCATGTTGCTGCTACCGGCCCAGAATACGTAAAAGCTGAAGATATTAGCGCCGAGGAGCGTGCGAAGGTTGAGGCTCTCTTTGCCGATGAAATAAAGGGCAAGCCAGAAAATCTCCGCGCCAAGATCCTTGAAGGAAAGGTAGGCTCGTATTTTGCTGAGCGCGTTTTGCTCGAGCAGCCTTTCATCAAAAACCCTGATTTGACCATTCAGAACCTTGTCGAAGGTGCTATACAGAAATTCGGTGAGAAGATTGCTGTCATTCGCTTCACGCGTTTTGTCGTGGCGAAGAAGTAAGGTTCATGCTCGCCACAAGCCATGTAGCATCCTATGATCTTTTTGCTCACAATGTACGCTATCGCTCTCGTCGGCTTGGCCGTGCTTTTTCTGCATAAGAAAGTCGAGAGCCGTCGTGGGGCACCGCTTTTTTCTCCTGATACATTGGCTCGCCTTGATAAGGCAGTTGAGCACACTATTCTACGTCGCCTTGAGAAAGCCTTCCGCATAGCGCGTATGGTGGCCTCTTTGGCGCGTCTTGAAATGATTTACAAGCTTTATACGCTCGCTATACGAGCGGTAAAGACACTCCACGATAAAAGCGCCCACTTGCTCGAGCGCTTGCAGGGTCGCCAGGTGTCATTTGTTGCAAAAGCGCGCATGGCAGGGTATGGTAATGAGGCTGTGGCCGCCACAGCGCATGCCGAGAATGGTGTCTCTGGGGCCGGCAGCATGGGTGGAGGCAATCCTCGCGCTCAGGTCTCATTCTTTCTGAAGCACATATCAGAAGGAAAGGAGAAGAAGTAGTTTTTTCGAAAAATTTTCTCATACGCCACCTTAGCTGTTTTGGTAGGTAACGCCCAGGTGGTAAAGTAAATTGCGGAGTCAGATTGAAGTTCTTATACGCCACCTTAGCTCAGTTGGTAGAGCGCCACTTTTGTAAAGTGGATGTCCCCAGTTCAAGCCTGGG
>CAZKGX010000062.1:0-3684 GCA_964552645.1 uncultured Candidatus Saccharibacteria bacterium | reverse complement strand
CAAGGTCATCCTTGTGTTTCTGGAGGGCCAAAATTTGAGAAGGATCTGAGGTAATAATCTGGTCCTCAGTATATGAAGCAATCACTTTAATAGCGACGTGTTTGAGACCAACGAAGAAAAGCCCTTCTCCCACATCGGATTCGAGGAGCAAGTATTTCTCCTCATCGGTGAGGTTGAATGTGCTTTGAATTTTATCAATCGATGATGGTGATTGTTTGAGGAGAATTTGAATAGACGAGTTGGTCACAATAGGAAGGCCGTAGGGAGATTTGAGGAAGTCATCCACGTCTTGGGTAATGGTAGCAAGACCAAGATAGTATTTACGGCCGCGCTTTGCCAAAGACAAAAGGAATGAAGCGGTGTCCTCTGATTTCATCATCCACCATGCCTCATCTATAACCAAAAGGCGCTTTTTGAGGTTTTTGCGCACAGCATTCCATATATAGTGTGTCACGATATACATGGCCACCGACTTCAATTCCTCTTCCATATCGCGCACCGAAAAGACAATAAATTTGTGGTCAATATCCACGTTTGTTGGGCGATTCAAAAAGCCTGCCCATGTACCACGGGTGTATTTTGTAAGGCGCTGCACCAATGACTCGGCACCCTGCATACCGGCGAGCACCAATTCAAAGTCTGACATGAGCGGCGGCTCCACCTTAGAAAAGTCTGCATCAGGGGTAATGTCTTTCAGGGCATACGTCTCAGTAATAGCGCGATCGATAATAGCATCTTCTTCTGGCGTAAGACCGCCCATCATAATGCGGAAAATACCTACCAAGTTAATGATGTGTGAACGCAAGACATCAGATGCCGATTCATCGGTGCGAGGCGTCGGAAGATCAAAAGGATTGATATGGTGCTCAGAGTTGAGGGATATATTGAAGTACTTCCCTCCTGTTGCTTGGGCCAAGTATTCATATTCACGCTCCGGGTCAATTACAATCACTTCTGTATCGAACATGAGGGTACGAAGAATTTCTAGTTTGGTCGTATATGACTTACCAGAACCAGATTTTGCAAACGTAATTGAGTTATAGTTTTCGAGAGCAAAACGATCAAAGAGCACCAATGATGAATTGTGGCGATTGATACCGTACAAAATCCCTTTATCTGAAGTGAGGTCGAATGAAGTGAAAGGGAAAATACTTGAAAGCGGAGATGAATTGAGCTTTGAATTTACTTCCAGTTTGTCATCGCAAATAGGTAAGGTGCTCAAAAAACCTGCTTCTTGCTGGAAAAGAGCGGGACGTAAGTAAATAAGTTTTGATTCAAGGACTGATTTTATTTCGGACTCAATTCTGTTGAGCTCCTCTTCAGTTTCGCCATAGACCGTTATATAGAGGCCCACATCAAATAGCTTTTCTTGGGCCTGCATAAGGTTATCGCGCAAATTTTCAAGGTCTTGATAGGCTGTATCAAGCATTGGATCGCGCACCAAACCCTTTTCTTCGCGGCTATGAATCTGGCTCTGCACTTCAGCTACCTTCTTTTGGAATTGACGCAAGACGCGCGCCGTTTCAATAGGGTGAATAAAGATAGAAATATCAAAAATCTTATCGAGATTGATAATCGGCGAAAACCAATTATCAGAGAGGAAGCGCGGATAGGAAATAACAAAGAGCGTGCGAGAGAGCTTCTCCCCTATGGTGAGTGAGCGAGGGTTTATTTTGAGTGCCGAAGGAGCGATGATGTCTTTGAGGTCGAGTGCGCTCGCTTCATATATTTCCTGCGGCAAAATACTCGTCACTGACGGAATGGACGACTTCTTATTTCCACCAAATAATGAGCCAAATAGTGCCATATTATTTTAATTGAATCGGCTTCTCTGTCTCGCCCGGATTGAATATCTTATAAAAAAGCTCAATCACCTCTTCATTGCCAAGCTCTACCGTGCGAATACTTGATCGCGCAAGACCTGAAGCGACGACACCAACTCTCTGTGCCAACTGTGTCTTGTGTTCAGCAAAAAGATCATCCTCATTTTTTGTTTTTTCTGTAGCCGTTTGCTTTTTACCGCTTAAGGCATTGCCGATACCTCCTGCTACCCCACTTGCAGCCACAATAGCAGGCGAATAAGGTACCACAACAAAGAATGATTTTGTCAT
This sequence comes from uncultured Candidatus Saccharibacteria bacterium, assembly GCA_964552645.1. Taxonomy (GTDB): domain Bacteria; phylum Patescibacteriota; class Minisyncoccia; order Phycocordibacterales; family CAZKGX01; genus CAZKGX01. The sequence goes on along the minus strand of CAZKGX010000062.1, from coordinate 1,573 downwards.
GATGTTTTGATTTTCTGTGAATTTTCGCACGAACTCTATGTACTCACGAATCTGAAGCTTCAACAATTCATTCATCTGTTCCTTGTAGCGTGCTTCCAGAAGGGCAAGATATGGTCGAATATCAAGTCGGCGTGATTGCACAAAGATTTGCACAGGAAAATCAAGTGAGTTCAAGAAATTCTGGAATTGCAATATGATGGCCTGCTGATTATCCTCTGCTTTGAGGGCAAAGTTAATGGATGAGGTAAGCAAAATAGCTCGCATAGAGCCGTCTTTCAAAATAGCCACACCATCGCGGATTTCCCTCAATGGAACAAAATTTTGAGCAGGGGCACCAATGGCCATACCAACAGTATACGGGAAAAAGTAAAAGGTAAAAGGTAAAAGAAGCAAGGGCACACACACCGCACCGTTCCTATCTCGACTAGCGGCGACTCTCCACTTCCCTAGTGACAGGATTCAAAGCCTCTTTTTTCGATATATCGAGAGACCATGTCATATCTTTGAGTTTGCTATCAGCCAGCTTCGGTACATAGAGCATAGGATCATTTGCAGCGGCGTCCAAGGCGGGATCGTGAATGACCGGCTTATCTGTTTTGCGCCATATATAGAGGCGATTGTGAAAAAGGTAATATACAGCGCTCTGAAAGGTAAAGATAAAGGGTTTGTTGTTGATTTGATAGAAAGCGAGGGCCAATGAGAGGGCTGCTATTGGCAGGGCCACAATAATACCTATAAAAATAGGCAAAAGACGAATGGCTATAAAGCTCATACCAGCTCCACCGGCCAAATAAATGAATTGTTTGACCGTAAGGGGCCCAAAGACCTTATCTTCTACGCCAATAAATTGAGGCACTTGAAAGCGCATGGGTGTATTATACGGTGTTTAAGCCAAAAAAGGAGACAATTACGTGTATATCTCTACGCTGTCGGCGGTTCGCGATACGGATCATTGCTATTTTGTGGCACAAGCGGTGGAACAGGCTTGGTATTGAGGTTTGCTGGTGGCGGTGGAACGGTGATTTTGGTTGCACTTGGTGGTAAGGTAAAGGCTGATTGTGTTTTTTGCTGCAAAATAGCTGCTACATCCCCTGTTGCGGTGCTTATCACCCCTGTTTTTGCTGTTGAGGCATCGGTGTTTTTGATTTGAGCGGATGCTTGATTGGCAAATGACTGCTGCAGTGGGGTTGGCGGCACGTTTAGGCGATTTACAGGCGGTTTTTCAATGGTGAATTCCGGTCCTTTTGGTATGGATGATGGTTTTGGTAATGGTGCTACGGTTGATGCTTGTGCAAAACCAATAGCCATTGCGGGTGCGTGCGGCCCCTCAATCTCTCTTAAGATCTCCGCTTTCTCGCGTTCATACCAATCACTTCCCTGCTCTGCTTCTGTTGAAGGTGTGTTCGTGCTATTGATTGGTGAAGTGGTGGCGGCTCTATGCGCAATAGTTTTATCAATAAACATTTTTACTTTCGACATTTTCTCATTGTCGTTGTTGAGGAGAGCAGCCAGTGCTCCATCAAGCGAAGGTTCTTTTTTATCACCCAAGAGAAGATCTACGGTGAGGGCTGAA
>CAZKGX010000061.1:3531-3758 GCA_964552645.1 uncultured Candidatus Saccharibacteria bacterium | reverse complement strand
GTAATTGCATTCTGCTTCATTGCCCTCACTTCAACGTTTGGAGCAATGGTAATGGGTGCAGCACTGCTCATTCATTTGACATGGTCGCTCTATCTCAATTACCGCATGGCGGTATGTGCAGTACCCCTTGAGCGTCTGTCGGGTACATTCGAACGATTCTTGGCTGAACGGTTCCGTCTTTTTGAGCGAGTATTTGTCTCAGGAAAACGGAAAGAGGAAGTCAGGAA
>CAZKGX010000061.1:0-3521 GCA_964552645.1 uncultured Candidatus Saccharibacteria bacterium | reverse complement strand
TGGCCATACAGGACAGAAAACTGTGGATGACACACCATCGAAATACTATTGGCGTGGAGGTAATCATTGCAGCGGCCTTATGCGCAATGCTCTACCACGAAACCATGATTGCTATGGAGAAGGGCTTTGGTGCGATCACCTTGCTCTACCCTCTCTTTGCCTGGTCGTCCCAGATCTATCAAGATATGTGGCAGGTACGAGACATTGAGAGACACCTCTACAGCTGTACCCCCGCAATTGAAGTCATGCGGGAGACACTAGAAATAACACCTGATGTGGTAGACAGACCGCATGCAATACCGATTGCTACAGTGCGAAAGCATCCACTTACCTTGCGATTCAATAGTGTCTCCTATGATTATCCGGGCACTAATGGCACCTTACGGAATATAACCTTTGAGGTGGGTCCCGGTGAGACCGTAGCACTGATTGGACCGTCAGGAGCTGGAAAATCCACAGTGGAATATCTGGCCCTACGCTTCATGGACCCGAAAGAGGGTTCTATAGAAATTGACGACAGAGATGTCCGTGAGTACCAACTCAATACACTTCATTGTGCCATTGGGTACATTCCGCAGAAGCCGCTCATTTTTGAAGGGACGGTACGGGAAAACCTCCTGTATAGCCTCAACGAAGATGAAAAACGCGCATGGAATGATGTGCGATTGCGTGAACTCATGCAGGACCTTGCCATTGACTTTGGTGTGCGTCCTCAAGACGAAAATCCACTCGATATTGTTGTTGGACGTGACGGTATTCAATTGTCCGGTGGCCAGGCTCAACGGCTTGCTATTGGCATTGCTGTCATTAAACGCCCACAGCTTCTCGTTGTCGATGAAGCGACGAGCGCCCTCGATTCTGCCACTGAGACTCGAGTGTTGAAAGGCCTGCGCAAGTGGATCAACGGTGCAGGTATTCTGGTCATTGCACACCGACTCTCTACGGTGCGTGATGCCACGCGTACTGTAGTGCTCAAAAGTGGTGCCGTGGAAGCTGTCGGTACTTCATTTGAAGAGCTTCAGCTATGCTCACCAACCTTCAGAGAGCTCATTGCTGGTCAGCAGCACCTTCTCAAGGACTCATCTCTTGAGGGAAGTGGCCTGCAACAAGGGTAATACCAAGATCGACGAGACAGTCAAAAGAACACTACCCCTCAATTCATCGAGCCGAAAGCAAAAAGCTCGATTGCAAAAACGCCCGGCCTACAAAGCCGGGCGTTTTCTTTTTATGAAAAACGGGAATAAGGAAAAGTCCTTTTCGTTTGCGCCACCGTCTACTTCTCCCCTTTCACAATGTAGCGCTTCTCAAAGCCGCCGCGCTCAGCACGCTTCGCTAGACGCAAAGCCTCAACCTCGCCATATGCTGGCAAAGTCTTCAGGGCAACAATCACCTCAAGCACATCAGCAAGCTCAGCCACATCGCCAGCCTCAGTAAATTCTGCAGCCTCTTCCACGAGCTTTTTTATGAGCTCAGCACGATATTCAGCATCATCGGCCACTCTTTTTTCATATGAAAGACCCTTGGCATCAAGGATGTCCGGAATCTTATCGCGCACGAGTTTATTGTAGGTGGCCATTGGGTTTTATGAAATACTTGATTTCTATGATTAATAGTATATCATAGAGGGACAGTTGGCTTCGGCCTTGCCCCCGCAAGGGGGAGAAAGTAGAAAAACCGCCTAGAGCATGTCTCGGGCGGTTTTTCGTAGTTTCGCAAATAGCTCTTTATCCAAAAAACCAATTTTTGATTCAAGGCGGCGCGTATCTATTACCCTGATTTGTGAAAGATTTGCAAATGCTTCAGATTCTTGGACGAAGCCCACTGCTATACGTAAAGGGTGCTTGCGCTTAGATGTTGTTAAGGGCACAACAAGACAAGCATCAGGTCCAAACCCTCGGATTATGACGCAGGGGCGTACATAGGATGCACCTTTTCCATCTTGCTCAGTACCTATGTTCACGCCACACCGACACCACCAAATTTCTCGCACGGTATAGAAACGGGCGTTTCCAGCATTAGTTGTTTTCTTAACTTCATTCCAACGATCGAAGTTTTTCTCCATAATTAATCTATTGAAATCTTTTATACGATTATATAAGGCGTTCTATTTTTATTAATTCTTTAAAAAATCAAAGCTCAAGATTTTCACTTCAGCGATTGAGAGTGCCCAATGTTTTTACCCTAAGTGAAGTGACAACGGCATTCCCAAAGAGTTCGCCTGTTTCTTTATCGATGAAACCCAATGTATCGCCTACCTGAAGATCTTTATCGTCAAATAACCTCCAGGTCGAGGTCTTTTCTCCAGAAAGGATTTTATTAACGAGATGGGGTGAAAATTTGAGGGTTTTCATTTTGTTACACCAACTTCCCTGCCTTCACTACATGATCGACAAGCGTATACGTATACCCCATTTCATTGTCGTACCAGCCGAGCACTTTGACCAAGTTGCCGCCCACTACGCGCGTGAACGCAAGGTCGGCAATAGAAGCATGTGGATTGCCCACAATATCAGAAGAGACGAGCTGCTCCTCGGTCACCGTGAAAATACCCTTCCAGCGCGGCTCAGCAGCAGCCTTTTTCAAAATAGCATTGACCTCATCGGCAGTTGTGCCGCGCTTGGCGATAAAGGTAACGTCCACAATAGAGCCGGTCACAATAGGTACACGAAGAGAGATGCCATCAAAGAGGCCTTTCAAATGCGGCATAACCTTGGTCACTGCAATGGCAGCACCAGTCGATGAAGGAACGACATTCATAGCAGCGGCGCGACCTTCGCGGAAGTCCTTCTTATTTGGGCCGTCCACAAGGCTTTGACTTGCCGTATAGCCATGCACCGTATTCAAGAGCGCTTTCTCAACACCAATAGCCTCATCGAGGATGGCAATAAGCGGGCTGCCGGCATTGGTGGTACAAGAAGCATTTGAAGAAATCTGGCAGGTGGCAAGCTTGTCTTCATTCATAGCCATAAGAATGGTCTCGCCGTGAATAGTCGAAGCGGCATCGTCTTTGACAGGAGCAGAGATAACGACGCGCTTTGCCCCTGCATCAAGGTGCGCTTTGGCTTTTTCACTGGTGGTAAAGAGACCGGTCGACTCCACAACAACATCAACATTCAAAGCCTTCCATGGGAGTTTGGTTGGGTCTTTTTCACTAAGATATGCAATGTCGTGACCATCAATAGTAATGTGCTGCGGATCGCCCACATTGAGAGCGGCGGTAGCGCTCACTTCAAAGTCGCTTATACCGTAGGCTGTATCGTATTTGAGAAGATAGGCAATGTTGCGCACGTCGCCAAGATCATTGACTGCTACAATATTTATTTCGGGGCGCTTCAAGGCGACCTTTATGAATGCTCTGCCAATACGACCACAACCATTAATCGCGACATTGATTTTTTTCATATGCGTATATGCAGTGATTTTTTATAAATGACCCCTCTATTATATCGTCATATGGAAAATAAGAAATGACCCCCTCCCCGCAGTTCCTGCGGGGTTTCCTTTGATGTCATTTGGACGAG
>CAZKGX010000060.1:0-3809 GCA_964552645.1 uncultured Candidatus Saccharibacteria bacterium | reverse complement strand
GCCGAAAAGCGTGAGCTTCGCGAAGGACTTGCACAGCCGGGCAGCACTGCTGCTGACGATGGTATCAATGCACTTATTCGCGCGGCCTACACCATGCTCGGTCTCATTACCTATTTTACGACCGGTGAAGATGAGACACGTGCCTGGACTATACAGGCTGGATGGACCGCCCCGCTTGCAGGTACTGCCATTCACACTGATTTTAAGGACAAATTCGTTCGTGCCGAAGTAGTCTTTTGGCGCGACCTCCTCGATGCTGGCTCCTATGCCGCCGCTCGCGACCGCGGTCTCGTGCGCATTGAAGGGAAGGAGTATGTGGTGAAGGACGGGGATGTGATTGAGTTTAAGATTTAAACACAGAAAAAGGCTGGATTTCTGCAGCTCTTACCACACCTATAAAATAACAAGGGTGCTTGACGTGATATAAAATATACGATATAAACTTACTAAACTTCAGCAGACAGAGAGTGTTCTATGAATAAGATCATTGTCACACAAACGACTGATGGTTATCGGGCCCACGTGGAGAATCGCCCGGAAATCTGGGAATGTGGTCAAACCGAGAACGAGGCCATCGGAAAGCTCGTTGGTGATCATTCAGACATCTTCGGGATTCAGGTTGTGTCCGAGTAGGCAGAACCCATAGCAACTCCAACCCCACCTAGTAGCGGAAGCGAACGGTGGGGCTTTGTTATATTTTTAAAATGACTTACTTCACCTTCGCCGCCACATCATTTCGCACGAAAATCATATTGCGCACGTGCGCCGCAAGGGTATAGCCCTTGCTTTTGCCAAGGGCAAGCATAGGGTTAAAGCCGGTGCCTTGCATACCTGGACCATGTATCCAGTCCCTGGCCTCAGGGGCGCTATTTATTTCAATAATGACTACTTTTGGTGAATAGTGCTGCAAAGACTTCCAGATCTGATAGTCAAAGCTATCAATATCAATTGAGAGTATTTCAAAATCCTTTGGCAGGGGAGTTGTTTTCAAGAGATTGTCGAGGCTTTGCGGGCCCTCGATCTGCACGAAAGCATTGATGGGTACAATATTGGGTGCATGTTCCTTTGCTGTCTTTTGTAGATCACCGAAACGCACTGCATCACCCTCAATATACACGGTTTTATAGGCACCCTCTCCTTTCTTGAGGAGATGATAGGTATTGGAACAGACTTTGCCGTCCCAGGCGCCGAATTCAACCATCCAACCACCAGTAATGCCGAGTCTCTGAAGCAATTCCTGCAGTACGCCATCCTCGCCGTTTTGCGAATAGTAATTAAAACGGAATTCTTCGAGAGGGCGTCGTGCAGCATGCTTTTTCTTTGCCTCTTTTTCAAAACGATATGCTCTGACTTTGTGAACGAGTGGTCGTAGGATTTTTTTGACGGCAGCTTTCATAAAATATAGATGAATGATGCAAATGAACGATATTGTTGATAGTAGAGGCAGTGTATCAAATTTAAAACGTCTTACAACATACATGTTCTAGTCTCTATATATTCATGGTATAATAAACCCCTCGTTTATTCATAATCATTTTTACTATGCCTCCACAAACATCAACAGGGCAGAGCACGCAGCCAATGGCTGTACACGGTACACTAAAGACATCACCAAAGGATTTTTTCCTTCATCTTGCTGCAACGATTACCCTGTACGTTGCTCTTGGTAGTTTGATTACGCTTCTTTTCTCCATCATCGAATACGCATTTCCTACTCAGGCTGCATATAGCTATATGGGCGGCTATACATCAAGTATGCGCTTTGCTATTGCTTCGATTATTATTCTTATACCGCTCTATTTCCTCTTCGTCTGGTTTATTGAAAGAGAAATTACTCGCGTACCAGAAAAGGCTCATTTGCCAGTGCGTCGTTGGTTGGCATATCTCACCATTTTCGGTGCCATTGCCCTTGTAGCTGGAGATCTCATTACCTTGATCAATTACTTTTTGAATGGTGATTTGACGACACGCTTCTTGCTTAAGGTTGTGGCTTTGCTTGTGGTTGCTGCTGTGGTGTTCTGGGGCTATCTTGCTACGGTTCGCCATCCTGCCGACATTGCTTCTTCACAAAAGCAGATTAAGTTTGCAAGTGGCGTTGGCGCACTTATCGTTATCGCTACCCTCATCACAGGCTTTGTCGTCGTCGGCTCTCCAATGACTGCTCGCAAAATACAGCGTGATACGACGCGCATCAATGATTTGAGCAATCTCCAGGGCCAGATTCAGAATTATTGGAGCATTAATCGCAAGCTTCCTGCTTCTATGAGCGCTCTCAAGGACGGCCTCTATTCAAATATCCCTGTAGATCCAAATACAGGCGCTGCTTATGAGTATATTCCTGAACCAACCTCATCAGTTGCTCCGAATGCCTTTAAGCTCTGTGCTACCTTCGAGACCGTATCAGATGCAAAGGCGCTCAATACCACGTATTACTATGCTGGCGCATATAGCCCAGATGATTGGAAGCATGGCACTGGTCGTGTCTGTTTCGATCGCTCGATTAACCCTGAACTCTATCCAGCAGTCAAAGTGCCGGCGCCGATTGATCGCTAATGGAGAATGTCCGTGCCTAAGGGAAGTAAGAAAAAAAACATAGCACCGGCTCGCACTCCTAAAAAAAGTGCGCCTACCTATCAAGCGCTTACCAAAGCGCTTGATGCGTATGCTACGGCTGCTAAGGCCAAAAGCAGCGCCTGGTTCTTTAAGACAGGCAAAGGCCAATATGGCGAAGGTGATACTTTCATTGGCGTGACGGTACCGGAGCAACGTCTGGTGGCGAAGACCTTCAAAGAGGCGAGCTTTGATGTATTAGCCAAAATGCTCCTTAGCCCCATTCATGAACACCGTTTGACTGCACTGCTTATCCTCGATGAGCAATTTGCTGCGCATGAAGGGAAGCGTAATCAGATTTTCGATTTCTACTTTACCTATAGTACGCGCATCAATAATTGGGATTTGGTAGATAGCTCTGCTCGAGATATTGTAGGTGCCTATCTCTATCAGTATATGCCGCTCCTTGCTACTCGTTCATTTCTGGACAATCTTGCTCATGCACGTTCATTGTGGGAGCGCCGCATTGCTATTGTCTCGACGCATTACTTTATTTTGAAGGGGAATTATACGCTTACTTTGCGTATGTGTGATCTGCTCATGGAAGATAAAGAGGATTTAATTCACAAAGCCTGCGGTTGGATGCTGCGCGAAGTGGGAAAGCATAATGGAAAAACATCTGAAACAGTATTGCGCCGCTATTTGGATGCCAATGCTGGCCATATGCCGCGCACTATGCTTCGTTATGCCATTGAGCGCCTCGATGCAAAAAGCAAAAAGCGCTACATGGCATTGTGAGTCGCTGAAATACAAAAAATATTGTAGTATACGACTATTATGAAGCATGACGAGACAAAGCCATTGCGCGCAAAGGTGCCTCCTTATGTGCCGGCTACCATTGAAAAAAAATGGCAAAAAAAATGGGCCAGCGCCAAGCTGTACAAGAGTGTAGAGCCAAAAGGCTCAGCACCAGCAGCTCTTTCGAAGGGCGCATCAAAAAAATACTATATTCTCGACATGTTTCCGTATCCGTCTGGTGAAGGATTGCATGTTGGGCATCCAAAAGGGTATATAGCCACCGATGTCATTTCCCGCATGAAGCGCATGCAGGGATATTCGGTATTGCACCCAATGGGCTTCGATGCCTTTGGCTTGCCCGCTGAAAACTATGCTCTCAAAACAAAGACGCACCCGGCCGAGTCCGTCGCCAAAAACGTCGCCCGTTACAAGAAGCAGCTCGAAATCCTAGGCTTTGACTA
>CAZKGX010000059.1:0-3964 GCA_964552645.1 uncultured Candidatus Saccharibacteria bacterium | reverse complement strand
ATGTTTCCAGCTCTGTATCAAAAAAGACCAGCTATGTGGTGGCAGGCGAAGAGGCCGGCAGCAAATTGGCCGAAGCCGAAAAATTGGGCGTGGCTATTATTGATGAGACGGAGTTTAGGGCGATGTTAAAATAGGATCTCTATTGATAAAAAAAAGACCAGCAACTTGCGTCGCTGGTCAGTGGGAATAGGGCGATCCCTCTCTCCTTTGGGGAGTACACCCGTGTGGGTGATGGGGCGGTCCCTGTCCCATATGGTGCGGGGTCTCCTCGCTATCGGTATTGGTCCGTGGGACCGGAGCCGGTAGCGCGGTTATCCAGGGCACCGTCGGTGTATTATGCTAGTAAGGTATTTTAATGTCAAGCTCTCCTTAAAAGCCCCTGAAGTTAAGGAAAAACGAAAACCCCGCACGAGGTCGCCCTGGGGCGAGGTTTCGTGCGGGGCGGAGGTCCTTCACAAAGGACCTAGATTTTCTTTGCCAGGCGAAGGGTCACCCCTCCTCCGGTGCGCTGGATATAGTGAACTTCTGACACAACAACACTGTCTCCAACGAACATGTTTGTTGTCGACCAGCATAGCTGGCGGAGCACACTGCCGTCCTTGTTGGTCATGTAATTGACCATGATGGGCCAGATCTCGCCCTCGGCGATCGGCCTCACTTCAGAGACTGTCCCTGTCCAGGTGGGGTGCACTTCGCGTGTCGAGATGATATCGCCTGTGGGGAAGGTCTCAAATCGACCCTTCTCATCCTTATGCGTGCCATCGATGACGACTACCGTCAAGGCAACGAGAATTACTATTGTTGCTACCAGCAGAAAACCAGTGATGGTTGCGTGACCCGACCGAGTATTAGTAAGGAGCTTCATTGATATGATTATACCACAATAAATGATGATGTCAACATTATCCCCCATGCCCAAATAATGCTACTATTTGGCCATGATTTCAGATAAAGATATTGAAAAGTTGGCTACCATGTCTCGTATTAGCCTTTCTCCTACTGAGCAGGCAAAGATGAAAAAGGACATTGGCGAGATTCTTGCTTATGTGGAGCAGGTGCAAAAAGTGCCAATGGAAGGGGTCGCTCTTTCGGCACGCCATTCGCCACTTCATGGGGTGAATGTAATGCGTGATGATGCAGTCACTGTCGCCGCCGATCAGTACACCGAAGCGCTTATAGTTGCCGCCCCTGCAAAGAAGGGCCGCTTCATTCATGTGAAGAAAATCATCGGCTCAGACCACTAGCGGCATGGCCGACAGCGCATTTTTCTGAGTATCTTTCTTACTTCCATCCTTACACACCTACATCCTTCCATACTTTCATAATTACATACTTTTCTATGATTAACGTCGATACACTCACTATTCACGAAGCACATGCCGCCATGAAGGCCGGCACCTTTTCTGCGACTGACTTGGCCAAAGCGTATCTGGCGCGTATTAAAGAGCGCAATGCCACACTCAATGCCTACCTTGAAGTGTTTGATGATGTGCTCGAGCAGGCTGCCGCTGCAGATGCGCGCTTTAAGGCGGGCACGGCCACGACACTCACCGGTATTCCTCTTGCGGTGAAGGATAATATTCTTATAAAAGGTCGCCGCGCTGGCTCGGCTTCAAAAATCTTGGAAGGATATATCGCTCCGTATGATGCCACTGCAATCGCCGCGCTAAAGCGCGAAGGGGCGGTCTTTCTTGGTCGCACAAATATGGATGAATTTGCCATGGGTGGTTCAAATGAAAACTCTGCCTATGGTCCGGTCAAGAATCCGCACGATGAGACGCGTGTTTCAGGGGGAAGCTCGGGTGGTAGCACGGTGGCGGTTGCTGCGGGCATGGCTCTTGCTGCTATTGGTTCAGATACCGGTGGTTCAGTACGCGAACCGGCAAGTTTTTGTGGCATCATTGGCTTCAAGCCTTCATATGGCGCCATCTCTCGTTATGGTCTTATGGCTATGGGATCTTCCCTCGATCAGATTGGCGTGCTGGCGCGTTCAGCAGATGATGCGCGTATTATTTTCCATACTATTCGGGGCAATGATACACATGACAGCACTACTTTGCCGCAGAGCGTATGGGAAAAGAATGCCTCTTCGGGCAGCACTAAGAGCAAGGGTCGTACCATCGGTGTGCCGCGTCACTTTATGAAGCAGGGCGTCGATGCAGATGTGCTTGAAAATTTTAATGCCACGATCGATACGCTCAAGAAGGCTGGTTATACCATCAAAGATGTAGAGCTTCCTAATCTCGAATATGCCTTGGCCGTGTATTACATTATTATGCCTGCAGAGGCTGCTTCAAACCTCGGTCGTTTTGATGGGGTGAAGTATGGCGCTAAGGTCAATGGTGCAAATGGCATTGAGGATTATATAAAGACGCGCACCGCCGGATTTGGTCCTGAGGTGAAGCGCCGCATTATTCTGGGAAATTACATTCTTTCGGCCGGCTATTATGATGCGTATTATCGCCGAGCTGTGGCTGCGCGTGAGCTCATTCGCCAGGATTTTGCCAAGGCTTTTGAAAAAGACGGCGTTGATTTTATTGCTACTCCTACATCGCCTATGCCGGCCTTCAAAATAGGGGAGAAATCATCAGATCCATTGCAAATGTATTTGGCCGACATTTTTACGGTCACTGCCAACTTGGCGGCAATTCCGGGTATATCGGTGCCAACAGGGACCGCTGCGCGCGAAGGCAAAGATTTGCCGCTCGGTACGCAATTTGTGGCTCCATGGGGCAAGGATGATACGCTTTTTGATATAGCCACCGATATAAAGACGGCATTGGGTTAGGGTCGTATGCAGCATGCAAAGGAGGGCGACCTTCTTCGTGCTCCACGCATCCACGATAGGGGCCTTATAAGTTCACATGCTCATTGGGCGGGTCATTGTATAATGGGCGCATGGATTATCTGACCGCCATTGTGGTGGCCTCAATTGATCAGGATAAGGTGACATTTCCTACTGTTCCGCTTGAGGAAATTTTTACGCGTGTGGCCATTTTCTTCTTTAGGCTTTTTGGGTATGGCAGCAGCGAGCTTTTAAATACTATCGTCCATTCCATAAAATTCTTGGGAACGTTTCTCGCTTTTCTGTTTGTGGCGGGTATTTTCGCTTTGCTCTATATGATGCGTCGGTTTATCGAAGAGGACGATGCAAAATACAAGGCGCCAAAGGCTGAAGTTGCTCCTGCTCTGATCAGTTCTGAGCAATCATCGACGGGTACTGCGGCAGCATACAATGAAGAGGTGCAGGCAAATGCAGCAGAGACAGGGGGCGGCACGGCATCTACGGTATCTACAGCAGCGTCGACAGATACAACTACGACTGGAGTTGCCAATACAGGTGCCGGCACCGCAACCGCCACAGCCGCCGCAACAGAAGTGCCTCAATCCGCCGGCGCGCAGGGAAGTGCGTGGAATGCAAAAAATGCGCCATTTGGTAGCAGCGCCTACGATTACACGGTGCCAACTAGTGCGGCCGATGCCCCTCCTGGCCTCCCTGGCTCTCTTATGGGCGTAGGTAGTATTGGCGGCTATGCAAGCGAAGACAATCGCCGCAAATGGCAGCGCATTGTGAATCACGTAGAATCAGTTAATCCCACCGATTGGCGCCTTGCCATTTTGGAGGCTGATATTTTGCTTGGCGAAATGCTTATTGCTATGGGGGCGGCAGGGCAGACTTTGGGCGAGCGCTTGAAGTCAGTGGGTCGCGGCGCATTGCCCGCTCTTGATAAGGCATGGGATGCACATAAGGTGCGCAATGCCATTGCCCATGAAGGTGCTGATGTCATTATTACGCACCATGAAGCGCGTCGCGTCATTAAGCTCTATGAGGAGGTACTGAAGTCAGGGCTCTACATACAATAAAAAACTGTGCATAGAAAGACATGCCCGAAAAGGCCGCTGTATGGCGGTTTTCTTGTCTTTTAGCTGTCTTTTACGCATCGTGGACCTTGCCTTGGCCTAT
>CAZKGX010000058.1:0-4015 GCA_964552645.1 uncultured Candidatus Saccharibacteria bacterium | reverse complement strand
TGCTGCTGTCATACAACCAGGTTCGCCGGATTCACCTCTCATGTACACTGCGATTTTTTGAACATTACCCAAGCTTGGATCTGTTACCAAAGGGATAGGGTTTGCATAATAGGCATCACCACAGCTTGAGCCGACAACTGAAGGAACTGTTGGAATGCGAGGTATAAAGCCACCTGAAATAAGAGCGATAGAGAGAGAATCTGTGCCGTCAAGTCTTTGACCACAACCAGCAGAAGAAGGGACGGGGAGGCTTAAGTTTTTGTCGTAATAGAGGTTGATTGCTGTGGCGAGCGATTTAATATCCTGCTTACGACGGCTATCGCGAGCTCGTACACGTCCATTATTCACTGAAGAGAAGATGACGCTTGATATTAATGAGATGATCGAGATCACAACAAGCAATTCAATGAGAGTGAAGCCTCGACGGCGTGATGATTTCATGGGTTTGATTATTTTATAGACAATACTAATGCGACTAAATTGTAGTACGGGGCTGTTTTTAATGCAACGAACTGCACCGGTCTCTCTATGAGACCTGTGCATGACGTCATTTACAACTTTTCATGTGAGCGCATAAGTTTAATACCGTGTGCTGTGTCCGTGATATCGTATCCAGCAGCAAGAATTTCATTGCGGAGAGCATCGGCTTTGGCCCAATCTTTAGCAGCTTTGGCGGCATTGCGAGCCTCAACCAAGGCATTGATATGTGCAGGTATATGATCTGCACCAAGCGATGCAAAGGCAGCGCTTTCTTTTTGTATAGAAAGACCAAGCACGGCATCGAATTGATTCATAAGGGTAATCTTGGTCTGTGCTGGCAGGGTCTCGTCTTTTACCATGCGCCATACAATATCGAGCGCTGCTGGAGAATTGAGGTCATTGTTCATAGCCTCAGCAAATTTTGAAAGATATGAGGCGCCCGTACTTTCATTTTCATTTCGTATATCTTTTGCTGCTGTAGCATTCTCGCTTTGCCACTCTGCATAGGTGCGATAGAGCTTTGAAAGGGCGGTATGCGCAGCCTCAACACTTTCCCAGGTAAAATTGGCCGCAGTGCGATACGAAGCGGTCAAAAGCCAATAGCGATAGGCGAGGGCAGGTATATGTCGCTCTCTAAGATCAGCGAGGGTGTAGATATTGCCAAGGGACTTTGACATTTTGCTGCTATCGACGGTGATAAAAGCATTGTGAAGCCAATAACGGACAAAGGGCGCGCTGTGAGTAGCACACTCTGATTGAGCGATTTCATTGTTGTGGTGCACTGGAATGTGGTCAATGCCGCCAGTATGAATATCGACAGGCGAGCCAAGGAGGCTAAGGGACATGGCCGAACATTCAATATGCCAACCAGGGAAGCCAATACCCCAAGGGCTTTCCCATTCTTGTTCGCGCTTTCCTGCAGTAGTTGCGGTGCCGGCGGCCTTTGGCGAAAATTTCCATAGAGCAAAATCGGTGAGATTGCGCTTTTCAGCATTGACGCCAATGCGTGCCCCTTCGCGTAAGCCGGCCAAATCGATATTGCCGAGCTTGCCATAGGCAGGGAAGGTGGCCGTATCAAAATACACACCATCTGAAGTGAGGTAGGTATGACCATCCGCTTCAAGTTTTTTTATAAGGTCAATTTGCTGTGATATGTATTCACTTGCGCGCGGAAAGGTTGTGTCGACGGTATCGACATTCATGGCAGCAATGTCTTTCATAAATGCTGCTGTATAAAAGTCGGCAATTTCACGGGCCGTCTTACCTTGCTCGCGTGCAGTCTTGGCCACTTTGTCTTCACCGTCATCGGCATCACCAACAAGGTGACCAATATCAGTAATATTAATCACCTGCTTCACCGTCAAACCATGAAGCTCTCGTAGGGTGCGCTTTAAGAGATCAGAAAGGACATATGAGCGCATATTGCCAATATGTGGATAAAGGTAGACAGTCGGTCCACAACTATAGAGGGTCACTTCTTTTGGATGCGCCGCCGCCGGCTCAAATTCTTCTTTTTTTCCAGAAAGGGTATTGAAGAGATAGAGAGACATAGGGAGAGTATATAAAGTAAAAGGTAAAAAGTAAAAGGTAAAAAAAGGTGATAGGTGATAGGTTATAGGTAAAAGCGGGGTGGGCACATTACCTACAACCTATCACCTATCACCTATCACCTATCACCTATCACCTATCACCTATCACCCACAACCCACAACCTATCACTTCTTTTTTCCTTTGCCTCACTTTTATTTTTTTGAGATAATGATCCCATGGAACCAAAAGAAACATCCGCAGTTTTCGATATGTCGAAAAAAGCACCGAGAGGGAAGTGGCCTCGCATTGCTGGGGGTATTATTGTGCTCGCCGTCGTCTTCGGTCTTGGCGCCGTATATGGCCGTCATCACCAGGCTGATATAGATAAAGTGACAGGTATTATCAATAAGCAGCCAGTCGAAGCAGCAGTCTCCGCCAATGTCGATTTCGCTCCTTTCTGGAAAGTTTGGAATATTCTTAATGAACGTCATGTTGCAGTGCATCAACTTGCTACCAGTACTGCCACAAGTAGTGCAAGTGGTAGTGGTGCAAACGCTTCAAGCACGGCTGCTGCCGGTGCAAAGAGCGATGAGCCTACCGATCAGGAGAAAGTTTGGGGTGCTATCCAGGGTCTTGCTTCATCATTAAAAGATCCATACACGGTCTTTTTCCCTCCTGTTGAAGCAAAAAACTTCGCCGCAGAGATTCGCGGCAATTTCGAAGGGGTTGGTATGGAGATCGGTATTCGCGATCATGCCCTTACCGTTGTGGCACCTCTAAAGGGCAGTCCTGCTGAGCGTGCTGGTGTGCGCACCGGCGATAAAATCCTTCGCATTGATGGCAAGCCTTCCCTCGACCTTCCTGTTGATCAGGCAGTGGGCATGATTCGTGGTCAAAAGGGCACACAGGTGACCCTTAGTCTTGTTCGCGAAGGAAAGCGTGATCCTCTTGAAGTAAAAATCACCCGCGACGTCATTGATATGCCAACACTCGATACGACGCTACGCGATGACGGTGTTTTTGTAATGCGCCTCTATAGCTTCAACGCTATTTCCAATGACTTATTCCGCAAGGGTCTTCAGGAATTCATCAATAGCGGGAGCAATAAGCTCATTCTCGACTTGCGTGGCAATCCTGGCGGCTACCTTGATGTGGCTGTGGATATGGCGAGTTGGTTCTTGCCAAAGGGTGCCGTTGTTGTGCGCGAAGATTTCAGCACAAAATTAAAGAAGCAAGAAGAAGAGATTATGCGCAGTGCCGGCTACGATATCTTCAAGGCGGGCGCCGTCAAAATGGTAATCTTGGTGGATGGCGGTTCAGCATCGGCTTCTGAGATTCTTGCCGGTGCATTGAGTGAGCATGGCATTGCGACCTTGGTTGGTGAAAAGACCTTCGGTAAGGGTTCAGTGCAAGAGCTCGTTCCTATCACAAAGGATACACAGCTCAAGGTGACTATTGCTCGTTGGTTGACCCCAAATGGTGTTTCTATCTCTGAGCGTGGCATTACCCCAAGCGTCATCGTGAAGCGTACCCCTGAAGATGTTGAAAAGGACCGCGATCCTCAACTCAATAAGGCAGTAGAAATTCTCCTCAAAAAGTAGTAGAGTAGGGCCACATTAAACAAAAAACACATGAAAGTCATATTCCTTAAAGATGTAGCTGGTGTGGCGCGCCGTAATGATATAAAGGACGTTGCTGACGGATATGCTCTCAATATGCTTATTCCTCGCGGTATAGCCGAGGTCGCTTCTGGAAATGCCGTGAAGCGCGTGGCCGAAACAAAGGCTCGGGAAGAAGCCGAAAAACAGGCCGCTCAAGCCGAAATTATAAAGGCATGCAAGGCCATCGAAGGCAAAGTAGTGCTCATTGAAGAAAAGGCCAATGAAAAGGGGCACCTCTTCTCTGGTGTCACCGCAGAGCGCATAACGAGTGCTATTAAGGCATCATTTGGCGTCCATCTTCCCGCATCTCATATCGAGCTATCAAAGCCCCTCAAAGGAGTCGG
>CAZKGX010000057.1:0-4072 GCA_964552645.1 uncultured Candidatus Saccharibacteria bacterium | reverse complement strand
ATGCGCTGTGCTTCACCGCCGGAGAGCGTATGTGCCTTGCGATCAAGGGTTAGATATTCAATACCCACATTAATCATGAAAGAAAGACGGGCCTCAATTTCTTTTATGACTACTTTTGCAATGCTGCGCTCATTGGGAGTGAGATCGAGCTTTTCAAAAAAGCGTTCAGCATCGACAATTGAAAGCGCCGTCAACTCTACAATATTCTTGCCATTAATGAGCACAAAAAGTGCTTCGGGACGCAAGCGTGCACCGCGACAGGCATCACATGGTTCATCACTAAAGAGGAATTTGGTGCCAAGACCATTACAGCTTGGACATGCACCGTGGGGTGAATTGAAAGAAAAAAGACGTGGCTCGATTTCAGGATATGCAAAACCATCGTATGGACACATAAAGCGGGCCGAAATGAGACGTTCATCAACACCGCCCTCCTTGGTCGGATCTGGCAATTCAACCTTTATGAGACCCTCGGCCTCATTGATTGCACGCTCAATAGCCTCGCTGAGGCGCTCACGCCATGTCTCCTTATGATCACCGTGTGGCACCCTGACCGGCTTCCCCGCAATAGTCGGCACGGTATTAAATTCGCTCACAAAAAACTCATCGATCAAAATATCGATATCGTGCTTTTTCTGCTTGTCCAAAATAATACGGTCACGCAGCTTATGGAGCTTTCCGTCTACCTTTGCACTGCTATAACCCTTCCCGAGATAATCATAGAGCATCTGATAGTATTCGCCCTTACGACCGACTACTACCGGCGCATAGATACGCACTTTTTTGTCCGACACCTTCACGCCCATGACTTCTTTATCTCCCGCGCTCCCCGCACCACCACCCTTCGACGACTCAATAGTGCGCACGATGGTCTCCAGAATTTCTTCGCTTGAAAGTTTCTTGATTTCTCGATTACACACAAGACAATGTGGCTTGCCCACACGAGCAAACATAATACGCAAATAGTCGTAAATCTCAGTAATCGTCGCAACAGTAGAGCGAGGATTATTTGAACGTGACTTTTGGTCAATAGAGATAGCCGGCGAAAGACCAGTAATCTCATCGACGTCTGGCTTCTGCATGGTATTCAAAAATTGGCGAGCGTAAGCAGAAAGCGATTCCACATAGCGGCGCTGCCCTTCCGCAAAAATGGTATCGAAAGCGAGCGATGATTTACCAGAACCAGAAAGGCCCGTAAACACCACCATTTTATTACGCGGCATTTCAAGGCTGATGTTTTTGAGGTTGTGCGTGCGCGCACCTTTCACTACGATTTTTTGATCGGTATCAAGACGGCCAATATGGCTGGCATGCGTACCCTCTGTACCTCGAGGGCTTTTTGGCAGTGCATGACCATGAGCGGCGGCAATCGCCTCGCCTGCAGCAGCCAGCGCACCTTCTCTCTCGCTCTTTTTTGTGGTTTTTTTAATCATACAATATGCATTATTAGCAAACGTGCTTACGTGGCGAAAAATAGTTGACCGTTCATTTTGACATTTTTATTAGACTTTGTCCATATCTATATGCCAAAGTCTTATGCCTACTCTTTCATTGGAAGACCTTAATTTTTCTTTTCGAACCATTGTACCCCGAGCTAAGGTGATTATTCTTATGATACTCGCCCGAACTTCCGCATCTCCGCCTTTTCCTCTTTTTTAGCGGCTTTCACCGCCTTGCCATCCAGCTCTTCAAGGATTTTTATTTCATCGCGAATAAGGGCTGCGGTTTCGAAATCGAGCACTTCAGCAGCTTTTTCCATCTCGGCGCGCTTTTCGGCGATAAGTGCGCGGCGCACTTTTGGATCTTTCGCAGCAATAGCCTCATCGATTTTTACCAATTCATGGACAGCCTTATCATGATCACTCTTCAAAGCATCGGTGATATCGTGGATGTGCTTGATAATTGTTTTTGGAGTAATGCCATGCTTGGTATTGTAGGCGACCTGCAGTGCGCGGCGGCGATTGGTCTCGGCTATAGCGCGATCCATTGAGCCCGTCATGCTGTCGGCATAGAGAATAACGCGACCCTTCACATTGCGAGCGGCACGGCCAATGGTCTGAATGAGCGATGTCTCTGAGCGCAAAAAGCCTTCTTTATCCGCATCAAAAATACCGATAAGCTCAACCTCAGGAAGATCGAGACCTTCGCGCAGCAAATTCACACCGACAATACAATCGTGCACGCCCTTACGAAAATCAGTAAGGATACGAACGCGATCCATGGTCAGCACCTCACTATGAAGGTATTCAGCTTTCATGCCGCGCTCCTTGAGAAATTCGGTGAGGTCCTCAGCCATTTTCTTGGTAAGAGTTGTTGCGAGGACGCGACCACCGCCCTTTATCACTTTTTCTGCTTCATCGATGAAGTGCGGCACCTGTCCTTGATAGGCACGCGCGCCAGTTCCCTTTCCAGTCACTGGCATAAGGACGATTTCAGGATCAATAAGTCCCGTCGGACGAATAATTTGCTCAGCGATTTGACCAGTGGGCAACTTGCTATGCTCGAGCTCGTATTTTCCAGGCGTTGCAGAGGTATAAATAGTCTGGCCAATAAGCTGTTCAAATTCATCAAATTTGAGCGGGCGATTGTCGCGGGCTGAAGGCAAACGGAATCCATGCTCCACAAGATTTTGCTTGCGCGAAGCATCGCCAGCAAACATTGCGCCAAGCTGCGGCACCGTCACATGCGATTCATCAATAATAGTCAAAAAATCAGCCTTGCCCGCATCTGGCCCTTTTTCAATATGAGGAAAATAAGAGAGGAGCGTATCCGGTGCCTCCCCTGCAGGCTTACCCGAAAAATGACGTGAATAATTTTCAATACCATTGCAATAGCCGACCTCACGAATAAGAGCGAGATCGTAGTTGGTACGACGCTTCAGGCGCTCCGCCTCGAGGATTTTGCCTGCAGCATTGAGCTTTGCCAATTGCTCTGTGAGCTCAGTTTGAATATCGGCAATAGCACGAGCCACCTCCTTCTCATCAGTAATAAAGTGCTTAGCAGGGAAAATAAAAAGATCCTGCACTTCACCAGTGAGGCGACGCGTAATAGCATCGACACGATCGATGTGCGAAATAATCTCTGCACCTGACTCTCCATCAAGCTCAATGCGATAGATAATACGCTCATTAACCGGCATAATTTCAACCACCTTTCCGAGAGCACGAAACTGACCTGGCTCAAGATCGGCCTGCGTGCGCTCATAGTGAATATGAATCAGGCGACGAATAAGGGCATCGCGACCACGATAGGTCGTGCTCGCATTTTTTTCAAAAACAATACCGTCGCCTACCTTAAGATAGAGATTAACTCGCTTATATTCCACAGGACTTCCCAAACCATAAATGCACGATACCGTTGCCACAATAATCACATCGCGGCGGGTAAGGAGAGCCTGCGTCGAGGCATGACGGAGACGCTCAATCTCTTCATTAATCTGAGCTTCCTTCTCTATGTACGTATCCGTCGTCGGCAAATACGCTTCCGGCTGATAATAGTCATAATAAGAAACGAAATAATGGACGGCATTGTTCGGAAAAAATTCCCTGTATTCCTGCGCGAGCTGAGCAGCGAGGGTTTTATTGTGTGCAATCACAAGGGTTGGCTTCCCTATCTCTGCGATAATATTTGCTGCGGTAAATGTTTTTCCTGATCCAGTCACGCCAAGGAGCGTCTGATGGCGCATACCTTTTCGCAGACCAGTGACAAGCTTCTCTATGGCCTGGGCTTGATCGCCTGCAGGCTTCATATCTTGAGCGAGCTTAAATGCTGAAGTTTTTTGCGTTTTTTGCCCTTTCATCCGGAAAATTATGGCATAAAAACAAGGAAAAGAAAAGCAGAGTGAGGTGGAACCTTCCGTGTAAGGCAAATGTCACCCCCCCCTACCTCCACATCTGATTGACCACCTTTAAGGTAGCAGGTCCAAAGAAGCCAGTAGCTATGGTATAGCCGTATGGGTCAAGGACGGTCTTGCGGTTAGCAAGTTGGAACTTCATCAGTGCTTTGTAGGTAGCAGGTCCAAAGTAGGTGGATTCATTGCCTTTAGAGCCAGCACCTGTGGTTGCTATGGTAT
>CAZKGX010000056.1:0-4156 GCA_964552645.1 uncultured Candidatus Saccharibacteria bacterium | reverse complement strand
TTTCACTAATAATTTTTTGAAACTTTGGATTAACCGATTGTTTAGCTAATACTTTTAAAGATTCAACTACTGGAACGCTCGCTCCTACCATGACCGAAAACTGTCTTGAAAAATCAACAATATCTTTTACTTTAATACGAGACAAAGCGCTCATGATTGCCACACAAGACATCTCGGAAGGCACGCTCATAGCCGTCGATAGGCTGGTGTAAACGATCGGGATTGCGCTCCCCTGGCTCGGATTGACCAAGGTGCGGCAAAGAAGCGACATCTTGCATGTACGTTGCGCCGTCGACGGTGCGCACACCTACCTCAACGCGGGCTTCACCGAGCGTTTTTCCTGCACTAAAGACAATAGGAATGCGTGTGCCGGACACTGTGGCATAAGCACCAATAGCAAAATACGTCTCAGTAGTAGAATGTGGAGCAATACCAGCATGGCGAGCATAATCACTCGTTTGCCCGCGAGCAAGGGCAATCTCTGGAGCAATAGAAAGTTCTTTCATAGACGTGGCGCGTGCAGCCGGTGTCTTTGCCCCAAGAAAAAGGGTCAGCATTTGCAGCATGTGATTTTGCCCCACATCGCGCAATGCACCAATACGATCATAAAAAGCACCACGACCATCAATATTTTTCTTTTCCCACAGGCGAATGAGAATGGCTTTGATAGAAGAAGGCGTAGCATGCGACCCTATATGCTCAGTCATAAATAGAGAGAGCGGCTTCATATCCCATACCGCCGCTTTCATAAGGTAATGATCGATACGAAAGACCTGCTCTTCAGTAAAGACGCGGTCAAGGAGCGTATTAATCTCAGCGGCGCTTGCAGCATCAATACCGATTGGCTTTTCAAGGAGAGCGCGCGTCATGCCCGGACCATCGACACAGGAAATATTGAGACCGCTCGCTTCAAAGTGCTCAAGGAGCGGCTTATAGAGTTGCGGCGCCACCGAAAAATGAAAGATCTTATGGCTGCACGTGCCAAAGAGCGTGTCGATGGTGGCAAGTTTGGTCGCAAGATGGGTAAATGTTGCCGTTTCTTCTATTGAACCTTGATGATAAGAAATGCGTGCCACGAAATCTGCTATATGTGCATGCCATTCACGCGGCGTATGCGTAGTGAGGGCAGCCGCTACATGATCCTGCATTCCCTCATCGCCAAGAGGGCGACGACCAATGACCACAATGGCAAAGGGGCAATTTTCAAAATGCGAAGGCAATGAGGGCACGACCTCTTGATTGCACTTCCCTATCATGCCACGCCTATACAAACCAAATAAAGCAGGAAAAATCTTTTTCTCAGCCAAATCGCCCGTACCGCCGAAAACGACAAAGGTAACGGGCGCAGTGCATCCATCAATCAGACAAGCATTTTTTTGGTGCTGATTGAGAGACATTGTCTAAGGCTACATGGTACTAATAAAAATAAAGACAATGACCACAACCATAAGGGCTTGGGCAATGATACCGCGCGGCGCCAAATGCCCACGCAAACGCATTGGCGTGTGAATCCAGGTATGGAAACGCTGTAGAGCAGCAAGCCACCCCCAATGCGGTCGGCGCATATACAAAAACTGCATAAAGTCAGGCAGCATACCGCCACCCGCACCCAATACTGCAGCCCAAATAATCATTCCCCAATAATGAGAGATAAGGGAAAGCGACGGCGCAGCAAGGGCAATAGCCACACCAAGAAAAAGACCGAGAGCGCCATCGAGCGCCACTTTAGTCATATCGCGCACAAATTGCGCATCAAAACGAATGGCACGCGGATTGGTGCTATCAAGCGACTCTGAGCCAAGCGGATAATCCCAGTGCGGCAAAGCATCAAGAGCAAAATGGCTGCCAAATGCCAATACCGTGCCAAGGGCCACCATTTCAGGGCTCGGATGAGCACTGACCACCGCCGTCGCAATAGCAGCACCAACAATGCCGTGGGTAGTAAGAATCATAGAGCTGTATGGTAGCACGCCGCCCGGCGGATTTGAAGCAATTACATAGAAAAAAACAAAACCGAGCATATGCCCGGTTTTGTTTGCTCTTAGAGCCAAAGGGTGATTTAGAATGCCTTCAAAGCCTGACCCTGAAGCTGACAGCCATTAGGGAATGCTGAAGCATTTGAACAGGTTACCTCGATGTAGAGGTTATCGCCCTGCTCGCCAGCGGCTGGAGTCCATGACTCTTCGCCGTCATTGGCAGTATTGTTGGCAAGCTGACGCACAAGCTCGTATGAGACAGGTGAATCAGAAACTTTGCGCAAGAGGTTAATGTTCACACCAGCGCTCGCAGGATAATTGCCTGTTTGCCACTTGATAGAACGTGAGCCTGCAGAGAAGATAGAGGCAAGCAAGCCCTTACCAGCATTTGCAGTTGTAAGTGTAACGGTTGCAGGAGTATTCTGATCTGCAGACATAGTGTTGACCGCAGTAGTTGTGCCGCGACCGAAATTGTTTGTTGAGTCAATGACGACCCCGTATGCAGCGGCACATACAAGTACAGCGACTACGGCAAATGCAACATTTTTAATATTCATATAATTGAATGATTAGATTAAATAACACTTTTTAGTGTGAGTAAAGTATATCCTTAATACAGACTTTTGTCAAGACTAGCTATCCACAGCCCTATTTTTATGGTTTTTTGAGCGTTTTTTAGGGGAAAAATAAAAACACATTTTGTGGCAATTTGTCAAAATAGCTTGCCATTTCAGTGTTTTTTGACTACTATTCTTTAAATCCCCAACCCCGGAGGCGCATGCTCTTCATAACCAAAGAGAGTTTCGATTGGCTTCGGCAGCATGGAACTTTGGATGATAGAGGTCGGTGGCACTGCACTACCTGTAGATCCTTATTGACCATCACCCACATCACCCTTCTGGTGCCCTTATTACGACCAGCTCGTCTCAATGACTCTTCCACTCCGTTGGAAAACATCCTTGTGTCGCAATATCATTGCTCACAATGCCAACCCTCATGGAGCCCGCTTCCTGATGGGAAAATAACGTCGTGCGACGACGTGGTTGACCTCCTGGAAAACCTTGCATAACCACCTGCTACACCACGTACACCGCCGCGCTTTCGGGTGCGGCGGCCTTTTTTTATTATGAACGCGTCTCGTCTAGCGCAAAAGCATGCCGGCAATGCGAAGCTCCTGGCGATAGGTTTGATAATTCGGTATGACCTCGGCCACAAGGGCCCAAAAAGCATCGCTGTGATTGAATACTTTCAAATGGCAAAGCTCATGCACCACAATATAATCAGCCAGATGCGACGGCAGCAGTGCTAAGCGATAATTGAAATTGAGGGTGCCGCGACGCGAGCAACTCCCCCATCGCGTCTTTTGATTGCGAATGCTGATGCGTCCGACCGGCGGCATAAAGCCAAGACCGTGACGCGCATTATAGAGTGTGGTGAAATAGAGAATGCGGGCGGAAATGAGAGTGCGCGCTTGATTGCGCGCAGCGGCGATCTGGGCGGCTTTGGTTTTGGCGGGAGCAGATGCAGAAGCAGAAGCGGCGGCATCTTTATTCGCCTTATGCGCACTGTACAGACCCTCTAAGGCTGGAAATTTGCTCCGATATGCCTCGAATTGCTTAAAATAAGCGAGTTTGCGGGAAATCCAAGCGCTTTTTTCTTGTAGGAAGCGCTCTATATGGTGGTGTTGCATGGTACACGGCGCAGTGACGGTGAGGCCAGTGCCAAAGGCAATACTAAGGCGAAGCCGACGCGCGCGGCGACTGCGACGGAGGGTGTATGCTAGAGTTTTATTTTCAATTTCCAAATGAGAATAAGAAAAGATATTATTGTGTCATAAGAGGCGACGTACTTGAAATAATACGCACAGGAATACCTGCCTTACTGTTTTTCTCTAGACTAATGAGATTTTCTTTGTTCGAAGAGAAATCGAGCATTTCTATGCCGACAATATTACCCTTTCCATCAACATCAACAGTGAGTCGATCGTTGATTTTGTTGGTTGCAGCATCCTTCAATTCATTAATGGTATTTTTGGTGAAATTGATAAGCAAAGCATTATTTCTAAATTTAGAATTAGCAATTATTGAGCCATTAATAATTTGGATAAAAGATAAGTCGCT
Source organism: uncultured Candidatus Saccharibacteria bacterium (assembly GCA_964552645.1). Lineage (GTDB taxonomy): Bacteria > Patescibacteriota > Minisyncoccia > Phycocordibacterales > CAZKGX01 > CAZKGX01. Next base: position 60 of record CAZKGX010000056.1, on the reverse strand, counting down.
AAAATTTTGTGCTAAATCATTGTTAATGATTGTTGTATCAGAAATTTCAGATTCATTTAT
>CAZKGX010000055.1:1839-4173 GCA_964552645.1 uncultured Candidatus Saccharibacteria bacterium | reverse complement strand
TACTGATTTCTTTTCTTCATTTGTAAGTAAATTTCGCATGTGTTTGTATCCTACCACCCCACTTTTTTCACCCCCCCCTCCCGTTCTGACCTTTTACCTTTTACTTTTTACCTTCCCTCTCACTTACATACCTACATACTTCCATACTTACATACTTTCTCTAGATTTCCCTATCCGCCACCTTGACCGACAGACCAATGGCGCAGGAATAACTAAGAGAATCACTGAAGGAAAGTGCCGGCAAAGCATGTGTCAGATCACCTGCATTCTGCCATGGATTCCCCACCACCACAGGCATTTTCATATCAGCGGTAAGGTATTCATCGATGCCGGGTGTATTGGCACCATTTCCACACAGAACCACTTCACTGATCTCGCGAGAAGAATCGCCTCCCGTCTCATGCGTGCGCCAATATTCAACAATGCGCAGCGATTCATCACGAAGGGCAGACAATGTGCCGACCACAGACTGTAAGAGCATGAGAGGACTCTGGTGGCCAGGCAAACCAGAAAGATCGCCGTTAATAGCCCGAGCGGCGACATCAGGGGCAACGTTAAATTGTTTTGAAATAGCACTTGAAAGTGAGTCTTCGCCGAAATTGAGTGTGGTAGTAAAACAGACTACCCCTCTATCGACGACGCATATACCAGTATTGTGCTGGCCAATATTAACCAAGAGACGCACCGTTGTATCACCAGCAGGAACAACGGCAGCTGCCAAAGCATCAGCGGTCATGGCAAATGACACAGGCATAATACCTGCTTTCTTGAAGAGAGCGGCGGCACCTTCCACGACCTTGCGTGGAAATACAACCACCACCGCTTCGAGCTGTCCGCCCTTACCGCGCAAAAGCTCATAGTCAAAGACGGCTTCAGAGGCAGGCATCGATACATTATCCTCAAGCTGAAAGGTAATAGCACCACGAATTTGCGCATCGCTTCCTGCAGGGACAGGAATTTTGAAAATAAATGCCTTATCATCCGGCAATGATGCTGCTGCATATTTGACCCCCAGGTCTTTGCGCAGACTAGTGAGAATATCGCGCAATTCTGCTTGCTTGGACAAATCTTCCTCATAGACCACACCACCTTTGGTAATGTGATGCTCTGACCATTTTTTGAGGGTAAGGGTGCGGCCCATAGTGCCATTATGTGACTCTAAAGCCACCGCGCGCACTGAGTGATACGAGAGGTCAACACCAAATACCGGCATTGAAAGATAATGCGGCGGTGGAAACGCAACCGAAATTGCACGGAGCAAACCTGAAGCCATGCAAATAGTATAGCGCCGAGTGACAAAAAGCATAAGGCAAAAGCGTGGACACGCTAGCCTGCAAGTGTACCAGGTGGAATATCCTTTGGCTCAAGCAGAGCAAAGGTGCGCGCCACGGTACCGTCCTCTTTCTTTTGATTGCTCGATAAGGCAAATAACATACCATTGCTCTCAAGGCCGCGAATGGTGCGCGGCTCGAGATTGGTCACAAATGTTGTCGTCTTCCCCACCAACACCGAAGGATCGGGAAAGTCCGCTGCTATACCAGATACAATTTGTCGCGGCGCAGCTTCAGCAAAATCAACCATGAGGCGCAATAACTTGTCTGCATTAGGCACTTTTTCTGCAGAGAGGATTTTGCCAGCGCGAATTTCAACTTTTTTGAAGTCATCATAGGAAATATGAGCCGGGGCAGATGGAGAAAGAGGTGCAGCACTCGAAGCGGATGCGGAAGCAGTGCCGGTAGCGAGGGTCGCGGTGGCGGCAGTTGCTGCCGCTTTTATCACGTCCATAGATACAGGGGCAATTGCCACACCATTGTGTTTTTGATCAAGAAAAGCTTGGAGAATAATAGCGGCGGCCGAAGCATCATGCTTGGCGGTTTCACCTTGTATATGTGCCGCTTGCGCTGAGGTCATAAACTCTGGATGCATGTAGACAGTCAAACCACGCTCCACAAGGGCGCGCTTGAGCTCGCCAATTTCTTTCATGATTGCATTGTCCTGGCCCTTATAATCCTTGGACTCGCCAATAACAATAGCTACCGCCTTTTCGGTATGCGCCAAATGCGCCACTTTTTCTGCCACATCCCTGCCCCATGGCCACACCTCAAACGGTGAAGCAATTGAGCCAGTGGGATCAGACATCGCTATACCGACCCGCTTTGTACCAACATCAATGCCTATATATCTCATAAAGACAAGTATACGGTAAAAGGGAAAAAGTAAAAAGTTAAGGGGAAAAAGCACGAACAAGACGAGAAATACAGGGACATTGCTTGTAAAAAAGCTCATTTTCTCGTATTGTAATGTCCACGGATGGGTGGCTGAGCGGTCTAAAGC
>CAZKGX010000055.1:0-1829 GCA_964552645.1 uncultured Candidatus Saccharibacteria bacterium | reverse complement strand
TATGCACCTTTGCATTTTGTGTGCAGGATTAGCTCACTTGTAAAAATGAGCGTTTTCTCGTATTGTAGTCGGCATGGATGGGTGGCTGAGCGGTCTAAAGCAACGGTCTTGAAAACCGTCACGCTGGAAACGGCGTCGTGAGTTCGAATCTCACCCCATCCGCAGCGAGCTTCTACACAAAAGCGCCCTCTGGGGCGCTTTTGCTATTACTGGCGAGCAAGGATGGGAGCAAGGTGCCTGCGCACCTTGCGTGTGAGATTCGAAGGGGTCGAGTATATTTTCGAGGAGCGCCATGGGCGGTCCGAGAAAATACGAGACCCGTACAGGTCCTGTAAGGACCGAATCGAACCCTATCGACAAAAACCTATTTTATGGTACTATACAGAACCGGAGCCCCCTATGAACATACCGTTCCTCTTGAACCCTAAAACAGGCGAGATGTCCCTGTTTGGGCGGATTGCAGTGTCGGTGCTTGGTGCGCTGGCATTCATCGCATTCTGCTCTCTCACCCTGCCGGGTTTCAGCACATTCATCAAACTCAGCATCACGGACGCCCACTAAAACACTGGTGTGGCGGACCTAAAAAGAACAACGGCCTTCGGGCCGTTTGTTTTTTATACAGTCGGCATGGTATCATCGACCTCATGAATATCACCAATAAAACCACGGCTCAAGCAGCCAAAATACCGAGCGGCGCCCTCTGGGGTATTGTCACTCTCATTATCGTAGCTATTATCTTCGGCGTCATTGCAGCAGCAAAAAATAAAGGCACCTCACCAGATGGCAATGGCACAGCAAATGCCTCAACCACGCCAGTTACTATTACCGTCAATGATAAGGATTGGATTCGCGATAATCCAAACGCCAAAGTCACCTTGGTAGAGTACAGTGACTTCCAGTGCCCTGCCTGTGCCGCCTTTGAAAGCGTCCTCGAGACCTTTGTCCACCCAAAGTACAAAGATGACATTCGCTTTGTCTACCGCCACTTCCCTCTTTCACAGCATCAGAATGCCGTGCCTGCAGCTCGTGCCGCCGAAGCCGCTGGCAATCAGGGTAAGTTCTGGGAAATGCATGATTTGCTTTTTAAGAATCAAACCAAATGGTCTGAGTTGACCGACAGCGCTGCCGTCACCAAAATTTTCATGGGCTATGCAGATGAACTCAAGCTTGACCTTGTCACCTTCGCTACGGACATGAAATCAAGCGCCACCGATCGCGCTATTCAGGCAGATACCAATCAGGGCCTTGAATTTGGCATCAATTCAACCCCTACCTTCTACCTCAACGATGTAAAGATGACTTCCTTTAGCAGCTTTGAAGAATTTGTTAATTTGATCGATGCAGAAGTAAAGAAAAGCAAGCTCGCAGAAAGCACAGGCACTTCAACCGATGCAAGCGCCGCTGCAGCCAATGCCCTCAACACCACGAGCGCTACCAGCAGCACAGACACAAGCAACGAGTAACACAAACAATATGCCACATCTTTCACCTGCCACAAGAAAATTGCTTTGGATCTTTGCAATTATTGCATTGATTGGTTTTGCTGATGCTGCCTATCTGACAGCAAGTCATTACCTTTCTCTCCCGCTTCCTTGTGGTGGGTCAAAGTCATGCGAGCTTGTCACTACGAGCTCATATTCAGAATTCTATGGCATTCCAGTGGCGCTTTTTGGTGCGCTCTACTATTTCATAGTGCTCATAAGCACGCTTATTGCGCTCGACAAGAACAGCGCTCGTTTTGCTCGCATCGCTTCACACCTCACCATCATCGGTCTTCTTTCTTCAAGCTACTTCATGTTTGTGCAATTCTTCCTTATTAAGGCCATCTG
>CAZKGX010000054.1:0-4189 GCA_964552645.1 uncultured Candidatus Saccharibacteria bacterium | reverse complement strand
CCTGACTGATATAGAAAAGTACATGCAATCGGCCAAATTTGTATCAAAGATGACTATTCTCTTGGTCCTCCTTGTAAATGGGTACGTGCTCAATCGATACGTCTGGCCGCACCTTTTGCGCCGGCAATTTTTTATTGTCAAAAAAGAGCGCACCATGCGTCGGGTGGCTTTTGTGTGTGGCGCCGTCTCTGTTATTTCCTGGCTTGCTGTATGCACGCTCGGTGTCCTCGATAGCCTTGCTATGAGCTATGGCCTTATCATTGGGCTCTATAGCGGTGTACTGGTTGCAGGTTCTCTCGTCGCTCTTCTGGTGGAAAAGAGGGAATTTGATTAGGGGCGGACGCGCATCATAATAATTGACTCTATATTTATTTTGTGCTATAATTTCACAAGAGTGTTTTTCGTTTGCTTTCTTTGAAACCACAACATTCAACCCCGTAACGTCTGCATGAATGAAAAACTGAAACGGCTCTTCGTGACCATGAGTGGCGTCGGAGCCCTTCTCATTGCACTTCCGGTCATGTACCGGATTTACAAGGGGGATGTATTTAACCCCATCACCTACCTGCTTTGGGCAGGCTTCTCAGTCCTCTGCACCTACGTGCTCGTCCGAGACAAGCAAGGCGGGCACGTCATGATGATTGGGTACTGCATCTCTGATCTGGCAATCGGTCTCTATGCCCTGTATAAGGGTAATGCGGCCACCATTGGAACATTCGACTGCTTCGTGGTTGGTCTAGTCGTGTTCTGTGCCTTGGTATATCTGCGATGCGCCGCACGGCATGACTTGAGGCTCTCCATCATCACGAATGCTACGGCTTGCATCATCGCTGGGTTGCCTCTGCTCTGGAACTCGATCAAGAATCCGCAGCAGATGAGCTTCATGGTCTGCTTCGCTTACCTCGCTGTTAGTGGTTTCGGCTATTACGGCGAGAAGAGTTTCAACGGGAAGCTGATCCCGGGAGTGTCCATCGTCTACTGGGTCATCTGCATCGGCGGCATGGCCATCAATACGTGGGGGTAAGGCTCGACTTCAGTTCCGTCCCCGCATGTGCGAAAACCCGCGCATGCGGGTTTTCTTTTACCAAATAAAAAACAGTAAAGAGAAATGCCACCCCGTGAGGGTGGCATTTTCGCTTTTGGAGACCCGTGACCCATCAGTCGCGGTCGCCGGGAGGGAGGCGACTGGCGGCTGGATTACCCGTGAAGACAAGCCAGGACGGGCGATTCGTGGCTTGAGGAAAAGCAGGCCCTTGAATGGGCACCGCAACTTGGGGGAGACCGGCCGTCGGGCGACTTCCGGATCGAGTAGCTGCACGTCTCTTCTCACTAAAGATGTTGAGTTTCATCGCTACACTCCTTTCTGAACACCAGAATAGCACTACTTCAGCAATTCATCAATAACCGCCTTTACATCGGCACCATCGGCGCGACCCTTTAATTCCTTCATAATTGTGCCCGTGAATTGACCAGCTTTTGCCTTATCCACAGTGCCACCGAGCTCAGCAAGCTTGGCTGCGGCAATTTTCTTTATCTCTTCGCGTGGCATGGTAGCAGGGAGGTAGCTTTCAAGAATTTTGAGTTCGGCCGTTTCAGCGGCGGCAAGGTCGGCGCGGCCGCCTTTGGTAAATTGCTCGATAGAGTCGCGACGCTGCTTGACCAGGCGCTTCAAGACAGCAACAGCCTCATCATCAGTGAGCTCTTTTTGACCAGGTTTGCCCTTGGCCACAAGCTCATTCATAAAAGCAGCCGAAACGCCGCGGAGCGTGATAACACGCACTTCCTCATGGGCCTTCATGGCCTCAATGGTATGGGTTTTGATGGTGGTAATGATTGACATGGCCTAAGTGTAGCGCGTTTTATACAAAATAAAAGGAAATGCCGCCCCCGAAGTGTTGAGCCTGGGGGCGGCAGACAAAAAGAGACATGAAACCCGAGAAGGACAGCCCTCTCGACCAATTTAGATGGATCACCTTCCTTTCACCGACCACGGCTTTCGCTGTGGGCTAGAGGTTCACTGTCGGCGCCGCGACCTTCAGGAGTGCGCTTGGGTGTAGGTAATGGCATTCATAGGCGTAGCCTGTGATTCCGGTTATTGTTGAGGGTGCGCGAGTGGGGGAGTCTGCTGCCGGAGGAGTGGCGTGGCCACTCGTAACCGTCTGAGACACCTCCATCCGCTCCATATCATAGCGACACGCACAGAAAAAGGCAAGAGCGCGATCACCTTGTCTGTGAATAAAGCCAACAGCCACAGCCGAAAAAGCCATGCTACAATAGCCCCATGTCAAATACCGCCATCATTACTGTTGTCATTGTTTTTGCGCTCATTAACCTTGCGGCGCTCTTTTTCTTTTTTATAAAATTTGGCCGTGGTGCTTATGGTCACGGCAATGTCCTTTCACCTGAAGAACGCGCCCTTGAAGAAGCTGCCGCTCTTACCGCTGCATCGCAGGCCGCTGCGGCCGCTGAATCGAGTGCTCTTAAGGCTGCCAACCTTATCCTAAGTCAGCTCAATGTGCAGATGAATGACCTTAAACGCGATGTGCAGGACCATGCCCGCGTCGTCGATCAGCGCCTCAATGAAAGCTCAAAAGACCTGCGCAAAGAAGTGCGCGAAAGCCAAGTGGAGATCAATCAATCCTTGAAGCATCATATAGCCGAATCGCTCACGCAATTGCGCGATGTGTCCGACAAGCTGGCGCGCGTCGATGAAACAGGGAAGCAGGTGGTGGGCTTTGCCGATCAGTTGCGCGACCTCCAGGATATTTTGAAGAATCCAAAGCAGCGCGGTATCCTGGGCGAGTATTACCTTGAGACCCTCCTAAAAAACGTCTTGCCGCCTGGCTCATATGAAATGCAATACAAGTTCAAGGACGGCACCATCGTCGATGCTGTGGTCTTTGTAAAGGATAAAATCATTCCTATCGACTCAAAGTTTTCATTGGAAAATTACAATCGCCTGGTGGCTGAAAAAGATCCGACTGAGCGCGACCGCCTCGAAAAGGCCTTTAAGAGCGATCTCAAAAACCGCATTGATGAAACGGCGAAGTATGTGCAGCCAGCACAGGGCACTATGGATTTTGCCTTTATGTTTATTCCGCATGAGGCTATTTATTATGACCTCCTGGTGGCCGAGGTGGGCGGTATAAAGATTCAGACGCGCGATCTGATCGAATATGCATTCAAGGACCGCCACGTGCTTATCGTCTCACCTACGTCATTTTTGGCCTTTCTACAGACTGTTTTGCAGGGCCTTAAGGCACTCAAAATAGAGGAATCGGCCAAGGAAATCCGCAAAAACGTCGAAAATCTGGAAAAGCATTTGGTGGGCTATACAGAATACCATCGCAAGCTCGGCTCAGCGCTTAGCACCACCGTCAATCATTTCAATGCTGCTGATAAGCAATTCCGTCTCATTGATAAAGACGTGGCTCGCATCGTGGGAGAAAATGGCCTTGAGGAGCGTGTGGACTTTGTCTTGGCGCCGGTGGACAAGCCTTTACTTGATGAATAGGGTGTGGTAGGCTGTTGGGGAATAAGCAAAAGCACACGACTAATGATCGCGTCGTTTGGTTGGTTACAGTGAATGGTAGGACAGCAAGGCCAGGATGGCTGGAGGGTGAAGGGATACGCTGCCCCCACCCTTGTTACAGCCATTTGGGTTCGGAAGCCGTCGAGTCAGGGCCGCCTATCATACTCCTGGCGTATGAGGGCGGCCCTTTTCTATTGCCTAAAGTCTATAATTTTTTCATATAAACATAAAAATATCCCACCGTACGTTTTTATTTATAAAAAAGAACCGCAACCTCGAAAGGGTGCGGTTCGTGTGACGCATGTGCAGGTCACCTGCTCGACCTATTTCAAAACCACTTGGTTGTGAACGAGGTGTTGATAGTGCTCATTCTCCCGCAGAAGAGCATCGTGGGTCCCTTGACCCACAAGGCGCCCTTCATGAAAGACCAGTATTTTGTCGGCGTCTTTCACGGTGGCGAGGCGGTGGGCGATGATGATGGTCGTTTTGCCCTGCGAAACCTCACCGATGCTTTCTCGGATAAGGCTCTCATTTTTTGTATCCAGACTCGACGTCGCTTCATCAAAGACGAAGACGGTTGGGTTTTTGATGAGGGCTCGAGCAATGCCAACCCTCTGTCGCTGGCCACCTGAGAGTTTGACCCCTCGTTCGCCAATG
>CAZKGX010000053.1:3631-4253 GCA_964552645.1 uncultured Candidatus Saccharibacteria bacterium | reverse complement strand
ATTATAAACCGCTTAGTACAGTGTGGGGCGATGGGGTGGTGCAGGTTGGCAGTGCTATCACACAAAGGCTGCACACGGTTTTTGAGAGTGATTTTATACATACGAAAATACTGAACCTCGCTAGTTCAACGGGACGCTCCTACGATCATGGCACTATTTTAGCGTGGCCGCTTATGCAGCAGTATCTTGGGGCGGCAATTGCAGCATCGCTCGACAATAAAGAGCCGGACGCTTTTATTGCCGGTGATGTAAATGAGGGCGCCACTAAAACATCTTCGCTGCGATGGCGGCTGGGCATTCATTCTCCTGTCTACATGTATGCACAAGACGAAGAGGGGAATAGGACGGGATCATTATCCGCCAGCTCAACTGATACGCTTCTTCAAAAAGAAGAAATTGCTGGCAGTTCATATGATCTCTTGGATGATGATGCATACATCACTCTTCCTTTCGGAAAAAAATATGCCATCCATCTTATTGGCAATGCATTTGATCTGGCTACTTTTGACATCGAGTTGCTCGAAGCACTCGGGGCAGAAAATGAAAGGGGAGTGAATGTGGCGGCATCCACAAGTATGCCACACATTAATCCTACGTGGACTGAGGCTGGTGTTGCTTCTCC
>CAZKGX010000053.1:0-3621 GCA_964552645.1 uncultured Candidatus Saccharibacteria bacterium | reverse complement strand
CCGATGCTTCGCGTGCGTGGTTATGGCGCTTCGGACCTTTCCCTGTGACACCCACATGGCAGGGGGTATTACAATTGCCTCACAGCGATACTGAGTATGCCTCTTCGACTGCGGTGGGGAATGCCCGTGTTTCCCCGCCAGACCTTCTTATAGATGTGGACGATGACGGACAAACGGATATCGTATTGCGACCAAATAGCCCGGTCGATAGCCTGGCCTATGCCAGCACTACGGATGCTCTTTTGAATACCCTTTGTATAGATCCCGCCGAAAGAAAGGCTGAGCAGGATGTGATACACAAAGCAATGGCACGCATCAGAAATGGTGTGACCTCGGCGCTCTCATTTCCAAACGATTATGTTTCCTTTGATCCTTCGGAGATTAATGAAAGCACTTCTTCATTCCACTTTGCTTTGCATATAGATGCAAAGACAGCAGAGCATATACTCACTTTTATTAAACATCTATGGATGCGAGCCGAGTGACGGTGATAGAGAGGTGAGAGGTGCTAGGAGATGCAAAAACTAATTGCTTCCTTGTTCTCCAGGATGAGAAATGATAGCTGCTCCCGCTGCAGCGGCGGTGCTGTCTTGCAGAGCGGTATTATTTGAAGCGGTGGCCGTTCGTGTCCATGAGAGGAGAGATGAAACATCCTTTGCACGATCTTTTGAGCCGAGGACAATAATGGCGACGGGGCGTGGGCCAAGGATGGTTGGGATTTCGAAGATGGACACCATAGTCTCTTTTGCTGCGGTCGTATAGCCAGTCTTGCCTCCAAGGAAGGCTGGGTCGCTACTAAAGACATTGAAATTGCGGAAGGCATGTGCCACGGCCGCGGTCTTTAGATTGCGCGAAGGGGTGCGGGTAATGCTGAGCAAGAATTGTTTTTTCTCGTAGAGGTATTGGGCTAAGGTGAAGAGATCAAATGGGGTAGAGGTATTGTCGGGAAGGATGCCGGCAGGGTCTTTGTATGCAGTATGTACCATGCCAATGGCGGCCGCCTTCTTATTCATCTGTTCAATGAAGGTTTGGCGACCGTAATGGCGGGCCAATGCCTCTGCTGCATCATTGCTTGATTCCATGAGGAGGGGATAGAGCATGTCGGTGGCATTGATTTTTTCACCTAAGACAAGGCCACCACTGTCGCCATAGGTGGCGAGCGCTTCGGCGGTCACTTTGACAGGGGCATCATAGCGAACGACTTCATTCGATACGATAGCCGTCATAAGCTTGGTGACTGAGGCTATAGGCGCCTTTGTATCAGCGTTTGCAGAGGCTATGATTTCGCCTGATTGGAGATCGGCAACAAGGAACGAGCCCGCACTCACTTTCGGGAGACTGCCGACATTCTGTAATATGCTTTTTCGAAGCTCCACACTTTCGGGGGTTTCATTGATTGTGGTGCCGGTTGTATCTCCTGCCATTGATCCGGTGAGGGTGGCGGTGGCCAATGAGCGCGCGCTTGATTTGTCCACGACAATGAGGGGTGTGTGGCGGTCAGCAAATGCATAGATCTGCGCCGCGTCGGCGGTCTTTAATCGTATGCAGCCACCTGAATAGTTGGCCGCTACGGGAGTGCCATCTTTATATGTCGGCCATCCATGAATAAAGAAGTTCCCATAAAATTGCATGCTATAAGGCATGTTTACTTCACCGATGCTTGAAAAATGAGTGCGCTCTTTGGTGAGAACTTCATATATGCCGCTTGGCGTTTCCCAATGCGAGCCGGGACGTCCTTTTGATGCTATGGGGAGGCTCTTTACTTTCGTGCCATCCATAAAGAGGTCGACTGTCATGGTGTCGAGATTGGCCAAAATGGATTTGTTTGAACGAGCAACGATACCTGAAATATCGACATTGGGTACTTTGGCTATGGAAGGGAGGGAGACAGTGGGGGCAACGGCATTGCTCTGTACGGGCTCTTGTCGGTTTTGAGAGGGAGAAGGGATGGGTACACTGATCGCTGGGCTGGTTGCTAGGACAGTACCTTCAGGGTTTCCTATGGTCGCGACTACTGTAGGTGCGCTTGAGGGAAGCGGTGTTGGAGAAGGCGCTACAGGTGAGGGTGCTACAGGTGAGGGTGCCTTTATAATGCGCAGCTTCTCTTTGAAGGCAACCATTTTTGCGGGCAAGGGGGTATCACCTTTTTGCTTCCACGCTATCACCTTGGTGGCTCCATAGACGCCTAGGCGGGCAGCATAAAAGAGAGTCACTATGGTAAAAGCCACTTTAAGGGTAAAAACGAAGCCTTTTGTATCAAAGGAAGAGATGCCTGGAGCGGGCGGATTGAGGTCTGTGGGCGTTTCTCGAATATCGGGCTGCATAGGCATATGCTACCATGCATTTGCCTTCTTTGTTTTGACAAAATGAGGATAATCATCTATATTGCTTGGGCAGGCCAAAGACAATAGGCGATGGAGGGAATGAGAGGGCAGTATGCCTTCGCACCACCACCCAATAAGCCCTATCGAGGTTCTGATCATATGCATGCCCCGGCGCCCTTTCAAAAGGGAGAAAGAGCAATGCACGATCATCTACTTCGGCCGCACGGTCGATTTTTTCTTTTTAAAAAATTAATACAAAAAAGAATGGCACTTTCACGACAAAAGAAACAAGAGACCATTACGAAGTTGAAGAAAGCTATTGAGAGTCCCTCAATTGCATTCGTAAGCTTCAAGGGTCTCAAGGTGTCGCAAGCAATGAAATTGCGCCGCACACTTCGCAGTGAAGGTATCGGTTACGTCGTTGCAAAGAAGACACTTATCGCCAAGGCTTTCGAAGGCGCACCTATTAAAGGTGAGCTTCCCGTCCTTGATGGTGAGGTGGCAATGGCATGGGGTATTGACCCTGTTGCTCCTGCTCGCAACTTGCATACATTCGCAAAAGCCAATGATGGCGTTTTGACCCTCATCGGCGGTGTCTATGACGGAGCGTTTATTGGCAAGGACATGATTACGACACTTGCTTCAATTCCTTCACGTCAGACATTGTACGCTCAGTTCGTCAACCTTATCAATTCACCTATTGCACGTGTTGCCGTAGCGTTGGATCAGATAGCGAAGAAGAAGGTATAAAGTAAAAGGGAAAAAGTCAGACGGGAAAGAGGCGGGGACGGGAAAAAATACAAAGATTAAAAAATTAATTAAAAATTATGGAAGCACAGAATGTTGAAGTTCCGGCAAAGTTCAAGGCTATCGTTGATGCCATTGAGTCTATGTCGGTCATTGATTTGAATGAATTGGTCAAGTTGCTCGAGAAGAAGTTTGGTGTTTCAGCTGCTGCTGTTGCCGCTGCTCCTGCAGCTGGTGGTGCCGCTGCCGCTGAAGAGAAGAGCTCATTCACTATTCACCTTAAGAATGCCGGCGCTCAGAAGATCGCTGTGATCAAGGTAGTGAAGGAGGCCCTCGGTCTTGGTTTGAAGGAGGCAAAGGACTTGGTTGATGCCGCTCCTGCTGATCTCAAGAAAGACGTAAAGAAGGCTGAAGCTGACGATGTAAAGAAGAAGCTTGAAGAGGCAGGTGCTCAGGTTGAGTTGAAATAATCCACTCTACTCTACAAGATGCGAGAATGACCCCCTCCCCGCAGTTCCTGCGGGGTTTCCTTTGATGTCATTTGGACGAG
>CAZKGX010000052.1:4013-4375 GCA_964552645.1 uncultured Candidatus Saccharibacteria bacterium | reverse complement strand
CAGCGGCGGGGGAGACGGGCGATAGCTATGGCAAAATAGGATCGCCGTATAAAGTTGAGGTCTTTGATACCAATGGCAATCTCTTTAGTCGTACTCAGAATATATATGGTGAATCGGCGCTTGCAGGAGTGAGTTGGTCGGCGGGATTTGCCTCATCGAGTCCGGTCTTTGTCTATCTCTCAAAGAAAATTGAAGAAAGCTACGACGGCACTGCCAATCATCGCGACCGCGCCACCGAATACACCTACGATACGACAAATGGCAATCTTCTCTCTACTATTGAATACGGGGAAGTGACCTCTGGATCAACTGCAGGGCAGGCATCACCAACCTTCAGTGATACGGGAAATGATAAGGCTACA
>CAZKGX010000052.1:2301-4003 GCA_964552645.1 uncultured Candidatus Saccharibacteria bacterium | reverse complement strand
AGGTTTTGAATTTGCGGATAATAGCGCCGCCACCTCGACGCCACAATTCCATTATGAAATTGCGCGCACTACCATAGTGCCGCAGGGAAGTGGTACGCCAATGGCCGAGACGAAAACATATTTCGATGGTCTTTCATATGGCCAGCTTTCACTCGGCGATGAAACCAAGCAGGCTGTCCTTATGAGTACGGTAAGCGGTCTCTATGCAAGTACGACTGCCTCCTACAATGCATACGGTCTGGTTGCCACTTCTACTGATGCAAATGGAAATAAGACAGGCTATGTCTATGACAGTTATAATCTCTATCCGCTCTCAAGCACGAATGCGCTCAATCAAAAGACGCAATATGAATATAACTACGCTCTTGGAAAGCCTCAGAAAATTACTGATGCCAATAATCAGATCCGCAGTGTAGTATTTGATCCTTTTGGCCGCACCCTCGAAGAAAAGGAGCCAGATCCAAATTCAAATGTAGCCACCGGCACGCCGGCTGCGCTCATTACTAAGGCGACCTATGTCTATACTGACACACCTCTTGCAACATCAGTAAAAAAGACCACTACTATCGATAGCGGCCTTACTACTGAATCCTATACCTTCGTCGATGGCCTCGGTCGCACCATACAAAGTCGCAAGCAATCAGAAAATAGCACCGTCTTTGCTGTTACAGATACAATCTATGATGCAGAAGGAAATGTGGCCAAGACATCATTACCGTATTGGAGTAATGGCAGTAGCAAGACGGCCGCCACGAGCGACGCTACGCTCTTTACCAATCTGACGTATGATCCTCTCAATCGCACCGTACAAAAGACTGATGCTGTAGGCACAACCACCACTGCCTATGTGACCTGGAAGAGTACCGTCACCGATCCGCTCGGCAAAACCAAGTCATATTATAAGGATGCCTTTGATCGCCTTGTCCGTGTCGATGAAAATAATGCAAGCAGCACCTACACTACGCTCTATGACTACGATGCTCTCGGTAATCTCACCAAAATCACTGATGCATTGAGCAATGTCCGCAATTTCACCTATGATGCACGCAGCAAGCGTCTCACCGCTGAGGATCTTCACGCTGTAGGGGATGGTACTTACGGTGTCTACACCTATCAATATGATCCTGCAGGCAATACCAAGAAAGTCATTGATCCAAATGGCACTGAGACCACCTCAACCTACGATGCTTTGAACCGCCTCACCAAGACTGAGGTACTCGTCTCCACCATCGGCCTGCCACTCGGTACCAAGTCAACCTACACCTACGATGCCTGTGACTTTGGTATCGGTGCTCTTTGTAGCGTGACCTATGTCGATGATAGCGATGCTGCAAGTGTCGAGACCAATAGTACTAGCGTCCTCTACAATCCTGCCGGAAAGGCAAAGCGCGAAACCAAGACGCTCCATGGCCTCACCTTCACCTCCAACTACGTATATGGCCAAGGTGGCGTACTTACACAAAGCTTCGGTCCTGATGGGAATAAAACAGCATATACCTACAATACCGGCGGCCTCATTGACCTCATCACCTTTACCGAAATCGCTACCAGTTCCGCCACAACCACCACCATTGCAGGTTTCGATTATGCACCAACAGGTCAAGTTGCTACTACCACAGCAGGCAATGGCACTGTCACCGTCGCTTCATATGATCCTGCTCATCTGTATCGCTTGACCACTAAGAAGACCACTGGTCCTGGA
>CAZKGX010000052.1:0-2287 GCA_964552645.1 uncultured Candidatus Saccharibacteria bacterium | reverse complement strand
CTCCAAACTCACCACCTACGCATACGACGACCTCTATCGTCTCACCACAGCTTCTACAAGCCCCGCTACGGCCACAAGTACAATGGGCCAAGCTTCATACCGCCAGACGTTCAGCTACAACCCTCTCGGCAATATACTCAACAAAACAGAAAGTGGAGCAGCCACAAGCACGATGAAGATCACCACCTACGTATATGCCAGCACCGGATACGCCAACCCTCACGCTCCAACCAGTATCGCTACCACAGCCTCTGCTACCACCACGCTTGCATATGACAAGAATGGGAATATCACCAGTTCAGGATCCACTTCATACATCTTTGACTTCGCTAACCGTCTCAGCAAAGTCACTACGGGCGCGGCATCATCAACATATGCATATGATCAAAGTGGTGCGAGAGTGAAAATCAAAGACGCAACCTCTCTCAGCCTTTATCCAAACAAAGCCTTTAACGCCGCATACACCCCAACCGGCATCAAAACCACAGAAACTTCGCATATATTCGCAGGCGATACCACCCTCGCTACCTTCGAGAAGCGCACTCCTGTTCTCACCAACAGTGGTACTTGCAGCGTACCAGCTTCAGGCGATTTCACCCTCACCACATCCTGCACCGTCATCGGTACTGTCTACGTTCCTGGCTCCATTATCATTCCAAATACGAAAGTTTTGACCGTGAACACTACTTCCACCTTACTTGTGAACCTCAAAAGCAAGAAGATTCAGGTACAAAAGGGTGGAGGCCTGCTTATCAAGAAGGGTGCTACGGTACGACAGTCAAAGAGCTCTGACTTGCCGGGTACTACCTTTACGTTCCACAATACAGACCATTTGGGTTCTGTTATGATATCGACAGATGCAAATGGTGCCCTTACCGAGGTCATTGGCTATGCTCCATATGGAGCCAAAAGAGTTGATATCGGTCAATTTACCACCGATCGCCAATACATTGGTGAGCGGTATGATGCTGCGACGGGATTGTCGTATCTTAATGCGCGTTACTATGATTCAAATAGGGGGCAATTCCTTTCCCAAGATCCTCTATTTAGAGCAGAGCCAAAGGTTCAAAATATTCAGGATCCACAGCAATTCAATAGCTATGGATATGCTAGGAATAACCCAATAGTATATAAAGACCCGACAGGAAGCTGTGTGGACGGTATATCTACAGTAGGGTGTATTCTTGCTTGGGCGGCTATATCAAGTATCGTCGCTGGACATGGACTTATCTTATACGGTGCTATAACAGATAATACGGAAGTAATTGAAGCTGGGTTTTCACTGAATGAGGTTGGTACAGCAGCTGGTGGTGGTCTTGTGTATACACAAATGCAGGTCAGTGGTTTTAATGAAAAAATTGAGAGCTCACGGCCATCAATTACTGTTAACGATGGTAATAAACTAGTTGAGGGTAGTTATTATCGAGGAGGAAGAAGCTTTGATTTGAATGGTCGTGAAGGTAAAGATTTTGTAGTCGACAAAAAGACAGGATTTGTCACTCAAAAATATGGACCTTCGTTAAATGCAAATCCAAATAATAAGAATATTGTAGAGAAAGGGGCAAATCAAGTCATGGCTATCGCAAAGCAATTACAAATTACGGAAGGTAAGAATGGTCATGCGAGTATTATCCCTGCAAATGGAGTTAATATTACGCCAGCACAATTTCAGAATTTATTAAACAACACACAAACAATACCATATGGAACCACAGCACAATCGACACCAGCAAGACTCTCAAGTAAAAAGACAAAATAATATGTGGCCAAAATTAAAATTTTATGGCGGTTTAGATAAAGAAAAAGCCTCTGATATGGAAATTAAAGGTGCGGCTGGGAAGGTTCTTGTTGAATTTCAAGACGGGCGCCATTTTGAAGTTAGGTTCGAAGCTATCGGTACTGTTACTGATTGGATAGAGAGGCAGGTTAAAAAAGGGGAGGTAGCGTTTAATGCCGAACCTGGTCTAATTATCCTAGAGAAAGTAACTCTAAAGAATATGAATCAGGTCACTCGACAACTTGCGGAGCAAGGAGAATTTGGCTTCTTTTCTCACCTTAAGGAGTGGAATGAAGGTAAAGAAGAGAAATATCACAATAAATATTTGCAGGGGATTGAAGAAAGCACATATCAGTATCCATCAATTATGGAGTAACTTACCTCTTCATAAAATACTAAATTATCAAATCAAAAATTGAGCCGCCACCCCCCTTTTGCACATCCTCCCAAAATCGTGTAGAGTAGGGGAGCATTCAATGCGTAGGTGGCGGAGTGGTCAATCGCAACAGA
>CAZKGX010000051.1:0-4398 GCA_964552645.1 uncultured Candidatus Saccharibacteria bacterium | reverse complement strand
GCGAAGGGGCTTCGGTACGCTTCCGATCAAAGAGCCATGGATTTCCAAAAACACCGCGCCCAATCATAACCCCTTCCGCACCAGGCGCTTCTTGATTACGTATCAGAGCGCCTTGAGCAGTGTCTTGTATGTCACCATTTCCAAGAATAAGAGTGCGCTCATGTGGAGCAAGGGATGCCTGCACCGTATCACGAATGACCACCGCCTTCCCTATGCGCGCCCAGCGCGCAGGCACCAAAGAGAGCTCACGGCGCGTACGAGCATGGCCCGTAATAGCAGCAGGACCTTCCATAAGCAATTGCGGCAGCCACGTTTCCAATTCATCGCGATGATAGCCGAGGCGCGTCTTTACCGATACAGGTAATGGCCCACCAGAACGATGGTACTTCACAGCACCATCACGAGCACCATCAAGTGCTGCACGAAGCACGGCACGAGCATTGTCAGGCGTTTTTATCATCGAGGCGCCGGCGCCTTGTTTTTCTATGCTCTTATCCGGGCAGCCCATATTGATATCGATACCTTCAAACCCAAGTTCAGTAGCAAGTAATGCAGCCTGATACATGGTCTCTGGACGTGAGGTGAAAAATTGTGCCACTAGAGGGCGTTCGGCCGGTGTAAAAATGAGATCCCGCAAAAGGGCATGGCGCCCTGCCCCGCCACCCAAGAAAAGACCGTCAGCAGAGACGAATTCCGTCCACATGATGTCGGGGCCACCGCCGCCACCATCTGCATCCTGCATGCGCGACAAGGCGGCAATGAGGCGACGGAAGGGAGCGTCCGTCACATCGGCCATAGGGGCCAAAGCATAGACCGGTCTCCCCTCTCGCAGTGAACGCTCGCGCATAGTCGCCCAAAAACCAAGATGCGGCGCGCTAGGCGTACCCGCCGGCATACCAACAGGGCGAGAAGCGAGATCAGCCTCGGTATGGCCAAAAGCGCCAGGCACACCAGAGGCTGCACGGCTCCTTGATTGCAAGAAAAAGCGCTGCACATTGCGGCGCATTTTTCTATAGGCACTTTTAAGCTGCCATAGTTTCGGTAGATACAGGTGAAGCTTCATGTCCCAAGGATTGTGGGTCTATTTCGATTTCTTGTCCAGAGGTATAACCGCCGGCCAGTAATTCTGCGGCAATGCGTGCTTCCACTGTTTCTTGGATGGCGCGATTCATGGCGCGACCACCAAAACGTCGATCCGAGCCTTCTTTGACCAAATAATCGACGAGCGCATCGGTGATTTTGACCTTCACATTTTGTGCTGCCAGGCGCTTATTGAGTTTTTCAAGCATAAGGCGAGCCACAGCGGCAAGCTCTTCAGGACTGAGCGGATGAAAGAGAATGCTTCCATCAAAACGGTTAATCAATTCAGGGCGAAATGCTCCAGTTTGTACAATGCTGTCGATAATGCTGTCTTTTTCAGCAGCGATATCGCGGCCCGCACCGACCGCTTCCCAAATCTTTTCACTGCCGGCATTTGAGGTAGCAATAATAATAGTGTTGCGGGCAGATACTTTTTCGCCATTGATATCGGTGAACATGCCTTCATCGAGAATTTGCAAGAAAAGATCTTTGACTGCTGGAGAGGTCTTTTCAAATTCATCAAGGAGAAGCACACCATACTTATGATCGCGTAATGCAGAGACAAGCGAGCCGGTACGCGTCACGCTGGAAGTCATAGAAAGTGGCATTGCCCCACCGACAGCAGCGCCACCTGCGGCCGCACCAGCTGATGCACCGCCCAATGCATTTTTCTCACCAATGAGACGATAGAGTGCTTGCTCGCCCTGATACTCCGTCATATCAAAACGTATAATAGTGTCTTCCCCACCAAAAAACTGAGCAGCGAGGGCTTTGGCTGTTTCGGTCTTTCCTACACCCGTTGGACCAAGGAAAAGGAATGAGCCCATTGGGCGATCTGGATTATTGATTCCTGAACGAGCGCGACGCAAAGCATCAGCCACAGCTTTCAGCGCTGGGCGCTGCCCAATAACGCGCTTCTCAAGGGCAGCCTCGAGGTGCACGAGTTTCTCTTTGTCTTCACCAGTCATCTCTTCTATGCCTGTCACAGGAATAGCGGTTTTGTCCTGCACAATATGCAAAATATCAGAAGCGCGCACCATGTGTCGTTTTTCATGATGAGCTGCATTGGCTGCATCAACAAGCAAGTCGGCCGCTTTATCATACGTCGACTGCTCCATAAAATATCGCTCTGCCGCACGCGCAGCGGCAGCAATAGCACCGTATGAAAAGACAAGACCGAGGCGCGATTCCATATGCTCCGCTTTCATGCACAGTTGATAGAGAAGCGTGTCGCCCTTTGGCTCATCATATGAAATGACTTCAAAATGGCTGGCCATTTCACTTTGCTGTTCAATAATGTCGTGATATTGGCGACGACCTGAAAGCGCAAGCACGCGCACTGCATCAGCAGTAAGGGCACGAGAAAGAATAACGGGCAAATTGACCCCAATGGTAGCCGCACTCTCTATGGCATACGGCAAATCATCAAAAGCCAGGATAATATTTCCGGCAAGCGCCGCTTCATTGATAATGCGCTGCATAACATCTTCAAAATCAGCCTTGGTGCGACGGTCTGCTACGATAAAACCAATATCAAGAACAATGAGGCGCAAATGCTGCAATTCAGGATAGGTCGTCGCATCGGAGAGGCGCATTGCGAGGACAGGCAAAATATCAGAAGCGCCGTGCTCTCTATCGCCCACCACCAAAGCATTGGCACCAGTAAAACGCGCCAGCGTTGATTCGAGCGCATCAATCGCTTCTTCTGAAACAAGAAATTGTCGCTTTGTGTCGGCGGTCTGCTCTTTGGCATTGCTATAGCCATACCCATACGGTCTGCCTATACCAAAAAGACGAAAGAGAATGCCGGGACGATGGAAACGAACTGATAGTGGCTTGGCCGCCAAGATCGGCGCAGGACCATTGGTGCCCTGTCCATCTGCATGAGCAACGCCCCCTGTTTCGCCTTTCGTAATACCAAAGTTATATGAATAGCCAGCGCCAGGGGCAAAGTGCCATCGTGCAGCCTCAGTCAAATCGCGACCCCATCGCGCCAAAAACGTGCCTGTGCCATAGGTCCAGCGTTTTGCTATACCGGGAACATGAGCCATATTGCGGCGCAGCCACCAGCGCTCTTTGTAGGTATCGGCAGCTTCGCCCCATTCAAGCCAGCGAGCGGCGCCCACTATATCGGCCGGATCAATGCGTGCATTGCGACAGGCAGCAGCAAAATGCTCATCATGCGCAATAAGAGTGCTAATGAGCGTGTCTATACCACAATGGGCTGCATCCTTGCTGCCGCTTATGCCGCCGTCCACCGGTACATCAGGGTGAGCGTTTCGCGCTCGAGCAATAAATGCATCAGGAAATGCCGCCGACTCTTCCACAAATGAAGTATCCGCCGCAAGGACGGCTGTAATCTTGGCCAATGCTTCAGTGTTTATGCCAGCGCGGCCAGCAATCCATTTTCCATAACGAGTAGAAAAGAGAGCAAGGGCCCAATGCGTATTTGAAAAATGAGTAAGGCGCGCATCGATTGCACATGATGCAAGCACCGTAGCTAAAGGAAACGAAATCGTTGCTTCAGGACGCAAGCTGTAGGCATTGTAAAAAAACTCAAGCACCGATAAAAGCGTCCATACGATAAAAGTGATCAGGAAAAGAGCACGCGAAAGCGGTCCTGTATCGTAGAGCAAATAACCCGTGGCCAGCGCCGCAATGCCACCAACACTATACTTTATTATTTTTCGTATATATGCCGGCACGACCGCATCGAGACGCAATGCCGGTGCATAGGGCGCCACCAAAGCAGCGAGCTGATCACTCTGTCCGTGTATTGTTTCTTTTTGTGTAATTGGAGTGTCCATTTATTGAAGTAAATGATAGGCGCGCCATGCAAGGAACACCAAAATGGCAGGTAAAGCAATCCATACCAGCACAATAATGCCATAGAGTATCCACCACAAAAGCCATAGAAGTACGCCAATCAGCAACACCGGTATGCGCACCAAAATGCCGACCACACGCATCAAGGTCGAGGTAATAAACCAATCAAAAAAACCGCTATTTTCAGTTGCATCCAAGCGGCGAAATGGCATAAACAGCGTACGAAACAGGAGCGCAATAGAAAAGTAATTGCTTATAAACCATGCTATGTCGCGGGCGATGCGCGTCCACTCGGCCAATGCAGCACTATAGTGCCAGCCAATATATGCGGCCAAGCTCATGCCAAATGCGCTCGCTCTATTCATATATATAGTATAGCAGAAAAATAAAAGGCCGCCGACATACACTGTGTAGGACATGCCAGGATACAGGACGTGACAAAGTGAAATGAGAGGCATATCATTATGGCAGAACCATTGCACGCTTATGAAT
>CAZKGX010000050.1:3413-4433 GCA_964552645.1 uncultured Candidatus Saccharibacteria bacterium | reverse complement strand
AAGAAGCGCTCGAAGAGCGCTTACAAAAGCACGAGCAAGGAGAGGAGCGATGCGACTGCTCGCATCGCGTGGGAGATTCGAAAAGGCTGAGCCTGTGCGCGAGGGCCTATGCCCGAGTGCACGCGAAGCCTGTACAGGTCCTGTAAGGACCGAATCTCTCACCCTCCGCCAGATTGGCAACTTTGAACCTATGGAAAACAAAGACTTTTTACAACTAGCAATAGAGAAAGCAAAAGAGTCCGTAGCTATGGGCGGTTTTCCTGCGGGTGCGGTTGTCGTTAAAGATGGGCGGGTTATTGGCGAAGGTGTAAGTATTGGAAACAAGTTAAATGAACCAACGAGTCACGGAGAGATAGCGGCCATTCGCGATGCATGTAAAAACCTGAGTACTACTGATCTGTCGAGTGCAATTCTATACGCCTCTATGCAACCTTGTTTGATGTGTCTGGGTGCCTCTGCATGGAGTTCAATCTCAAAGATTATCTATGCCTGCCCAAAGAACAAGGTTTCGGCCGAGTACTACGCCGGTCATTATGTCCTAGAGGCAATTAATGCAGAACTAAGCAAGCCGATTGAAATTGCTCCCTTCCCTGAATTAGAAGAGGAATCGCTCAGGGTTGTAAGGGGATGGGAAAAATCACTTAAATAATGTATGACAATCAAAATCACTTATTTTGTACACGGCACCACCACTGATAATGAACAGCATATTTCCTCGGGATGGAAGGATGTTGACCTTTCAAAACGTGGAATAGAGCAATCAATCACCTTGAAAGAACAAACGAAAGATAAAAAATTTGATGCAGTTTTCTGCTCCGATTTAAAGCGCGCTCACAACTCTGCAAAACTTACATGGGAAGGAATGTATCAAATCATTCCCGATGCGAGACTTCGCGAATGTAATTACGGCACTCTAAACGGCACATCTTCGGATGTTGTCGAGCCGATGCAAGAAGAGGAATGCATTAAAAACCCTTTTCCTAACGGAGAAAGCTATGAGGATGTAAAGACTCGCATTGC
>CAZKGX010000050.1:2598-3403 GCA_964552645.1 uncultured Candidatus Saccharibacteria bacterium | reverse complement strand
GATTTTCTAGATTTCCTTAGGACACATTATGATGGTAAACGTATTGCTATCGTTGGACACAAGGCACCACAAATCGCACTTGAAGTTCTTCTAAATAAAAAAACCTGGAAAGAGGCTCTTGCTGAAGATTGGCGAAAAACAAAAACATGGCAGCCAGGATGGGAATACACCCTATAAGTCACCCCACCCCATGACCACCTACAAAACCATCGACGAATACATTACAAAAGCCGATCCATCTCACCAAGCCGCACTCAAACAGGTGCGCAGCATTGTCCGCGCCGCTGCCCCCGATGCAGTCGAAGAGATTGCCTATGGCATGCCCGCCTACAAATGGCATAACAAGCCCCTCTTCTACTTTGCAGCCATGAAAGGCCACCTTGGACTCTATCCAACATCTGGACCCATAGAAACATTCAAAAACCTCCTCACTGGTTTTTCAACATCAAAAGGCTGCGTCAGAGTTCCCTACGGCAAAGACCTGCCGAAAGACATTATCGTCACCCTCATCAAGGCAAGAATAAAAGAGATAAAGGCAAGTAAAAACTAAAACAGGATTTGGTAGTGAGAGTCGGAACATCACAATGAAAACTTATACTATTGCACACAAGATATCAACACTAATTCATTGCGCAACAAGAGAGAGTGATGATAAATTTGCCTCTTTTCAAATTGAAAACATATCAATTTCTCAGTATAAATTCAGCTTATCCCAGGGATGGAAACATGATGCTCTAATTGCAAAATCAAATATAATGGCGCCAGATATTTATAGTGCACTTAATGCATTTAGAGAAAAATTACA
>CAZKGX010000050.1:2252-2588 GCA_964552645.1 uncultured Candidatus Saccharibacteria bacterium | reverse complement strand
GGTTTGTCGTTTAGCATTGATTGGTCAGGCATATATTGAGTTCAATAGAGAATCTTTTTTAATCCATAACAATGAAAAAGATTTTGCCTTTCTAGCTTATAGAGAAGACGCGAAAACAGTCGGCTTAATGTTTATGGAAAATGAACTAAATGCACTGAAAATATCATTGGAAAGCACATCAATCCCTGATGCTTTTTATTACTACTGGAATGATGCAACAAACGCCTTAAGCTACTCAGCAAAATTACTTTTGATATTCTCTGCATTAGAAGCCTTGGCAAAGAATAGAGATAAAAAAATGTACCCTAAACCATGGAATCTTTATGAAAAAATCTT
>CAZKGX010000050.1:366-2242 GCA_964552645.1 uncultured Candidatus Saccharibacteria bacterium | reverse complement strand
GGCCTGAGAAATTCTATTAATCACGGAGAATACTTTGACGAAACAGATCATAAGAAAAATCACCTTGAAGACATTTATAAGAAAATTATAAATTACTTTAATGATAATTTTTTTGAGAAATTACTCCGAGAAAACGTAGTACACCCGCAAAGGCATCCATTTGGTATTAAAGAGGTTGGTAATTTTTTTGTTCATCAAAAGGATGGACAGAAACAATTTGATCTTACAAGTATTCTTGAAGAATATGTCCAAAAAGATAAAAGGGATGGTACTTCTTTCGTATATAATTTCTGCAGCACATCTGAGTTAGAGAATTTTTAATCCTCCACCATATCCGCGAGTTTGCGTACTGTATTTACATTGCGGCCCGTCATGTTTTTATAGACCTCTGTGCCGATGAAATCGCGCATGCCGCTTTTATTGTGATTCACCTTTTGCAGATGCCAAATAAGAGCGCCTGGCACATACATTACTGTGTCTATACCTTGGCGCGCACCCACAAGCGCAGCGCTCTTTGCATGATCGAAATCCTGCCACAAAAAGAGCACATCTGTTCTCTGCTGTATATCATTGGTCCATGAAGCAGGAATACTGCGGGCAATAGCGTGCAGCTTTCTATCACTACAGACCAACACTCGCACCTCAAAACCAAAATCTTTTTGTATTGCTTTTTCAATGAGAGCAGCGATAGCCCCTTCACCTTCTTTGGTCGCGGCACAAAGGAGGGCATCTTTCTTCCCTGTAGCAGCCTTAGCGCCCCTACCTTCGCCCTTCCCCACCTTTTCTGCCTTTTGCGTCCCAGGGACCGAAAAAATCACATTGCCAGAATTAATATACGTACGCACCTCCACACAGCCAAGCGACTCAAAGGTCGTTTTGAGCGCGGCCATGCTCACTGTCTTATTCCCACCCACATTGATGCCTCGCAATAATGCTACGTATTTCATGCTTTTTCTATGCCTTTTATAGTATCATATATGTATACCGCTTTGCCTTATTTTTTCATCCCCCTATGGCCACCCAACAATCCACTATTGATTATATTATCGATCAAGTCGCCTCCGCAGGCACCATTACCAGCCGCAAAATGTTCGGCGAATACGCCCTCTATTGCGATGGCAAAGTAGTGGCCTTGGTTTGCGACGATACGCTTTTTGTAAAAATCACCCCGGCCGGACGCGATTTCGTCGGCTCGCATTACAAAGAAGGCTTTGCCTATGAAGGCGCAAGGCCCTCCATGGAAATCACCGAAGAGCAAATCGAGGATCGCCAATGGCTAAGCGAACTCATACGCATCACCGCAGAGAATGTGCCGGCGCCTAAAGCGAAGGTGAAAGTGAAGAGGAAGACGAAGACGAAGACTACGATAAAAAACGCCCCAAAGAAAGCATAAAACGTGCTATAATGACCCCATGACTACCTTTGGCAAACTGTTAGGCTTTCTTGGCATTGCATTGGCAATTGGTGTGGCTGCCATGTTCTTTCTTGGTTCAAGCACGAGCACAAATATAAATGGCATGTCCGATGGTCTCTCTGTATCACCGTCCCCTTCACCAAGCATTACCACCCATAGCAATCGCTATCCTGGCGGCATTACCTATACCAACACTGCTTATGGCTTTTTCATTGACCTTCCAAAGAGCTGGGAGGGCTACACTGCCACCGAAACTCCCGTAGAGTTCGGCACCAAGATCACGCTCCGTCATCCACAGTGGACCGCCGCGGCGCCGCGTATGGACATTCCTGTGCTTGTCTACACCACCACACAATGGAATACCTGGAAGGCAAATAATTTTGACGGCTATCCAACTGCCGCCCCTATCGGTCCAAGCGAGCGCGGCCACAATAGCGCCTATGTCTTTGCCACCGCCCCTCG
>CAZKGX010000050.1:0-356 GCA_964552645.1 uncultured Candidatus Saccharibacteria bacterium | reverse complement strand
CGCTATAACTTCACTTTCCTCACCGGCTTTGAAGAAGTCGATGAAATCGTGCAGCACGTCGAAGGATTCGATGCCAAATAAGGCCGCCTCACAATTGCATTTTTGCCCCAAAAAGGGTATTTTACTGTAGTACTCTGTTTTTTAATTTTCGCACAATACAGGCGGTTAGCTGTCTTGGTAGGTATACACGGTTAGCGGTTAGATAAGATAAAGTTATTTTGCAAAATAAATACGGGCGGTTAGCTCAGTTGGTAGAGCACGGGATTGACGTTCTCGGGGTCAGAGGTTCGAATCCTCTACCGCCCACAATGATCTATTCGGGCAAGAAAGCGCTTATTGAACACGTCGTCACAAAA
>CAZKGX010000049.1:454-4553 GCA_964552645.1 uncultured Candidatus Saccharibacteria bacterium | reverse complement strand
CCCGCTTCTCCGAAAGCAAAAGTCGTGGGAACTGAACAGACCAATCCTGCAGAGCTTGCATGACAGCGGTACTTACTGGCCTAAACATCTCGGAAACACATGATGGAATACCGGATGCATACCTCTCAGGCCATACCCCTCGCAAAAGCATTTGAACAGTTTCCCGTTGCATTCTGTAGAAGGCAAGGTAGTTTTTCTGTGCGAGTAGTTTAGAACCAACGGTGCACCGAATGAGCTGGACATTACACACCGTCGGATCCCCCCAGAGCAAAGCTCGGGCCCAGAACGGTGTCTGGAGCCTAAGGAAGCACTGGCGAACATCTTCCTCTGATGCAATCTCAATGTCCGTATAGTACCAACGCAAAACAACTGAGAGTTGTTCGTGATTTGTTGGCATACTTGGACATGTTCGCATGATCTGGCATGCCATTTCGGCGATTTTTGGCGTGCATTTGAGTGCACGAACCAGCCACTCGTACTTCTGCGCATCTGTTTCATTTGACTGCATACCGACTCCTTTCTTCGAGGTTGATTGTTAGTGAGCTGAAAAGAACAGAATGACGCTATTGTTTATACAATATTTGTTTATGAATGTCAATTTGCTTGGAAAGAGTTCTCCTCTTCTGCTACACTAATACCACAGCTAAGCCCCTCCTCCCCTCACCCACCCATGAATGCCCTCATAAAAGCAAAATACTTCATTCGGCAGTCTGGTGTTATTGTTCGTTTTGCATGGCAAAGAAATATGGTCCATCGCTTCACTGTAATCAGTTTTCGCATTGGTGAAATGATTGAATTACTTGTCCTGATCCTCATGTGGACCGCCATTTATGCTGGTGGCAATGGAGCTATAAAAGGCTTTTCCCGAGAAGAAATGATTACCTATGTTCTGGTAGGTAATGTCTGCGCCGTATTAACACGAAATTTTCTTGCAGGCTTTGTTTCAAGGGATATAAACGAAGGGAGGCTATCAATGTATTTGGTCAAACCGATCTCTTATATACGATTCACACTCACTCATGAAATTGGGCGCGCTTTCTTTGCCACATTTGTCTCATTTCTCACCATGATATTGATCACCAGTTTTTTTCATTCCCTTTTTATTTTTAATACAGACCCTGCCTATATAGCGCTTACGATCCTTATGGTACTCCTGGCTTTTGTGACAGAAATGCTCATCAGTTTCTTGGTCGGCCTATGTGCATTCTGGTTTGAAGAAGTGGATGGCATTCAATCGACGGTTGAGCGCATCCGTCGTTTTTTTGCCGGTGGCTACTTTCCTCTTACGCTCCTTCCTCTTTTCCTTAGTACTCTCAGTATGTATTTACCTTTTGCTTATTCATTCTTCGTTCCGGCACAACTCTATCTAAAGAAAATGAGCCTCAGTGAAGCTGCTCATGGCATTGGTATACAGTTCGTATGGATTCTTCTTCTTTCGCTTATCATTTACGTGGTGTGGAACAGAGGGTTAAAAAAATATGAGGCCATTGGATCATAATATACCGCTATGTCTATTATTGAACTACACAACCTTAAAAAACATTTCACTACCTACAAAAAGGGGGCGGGTCTTTGGGGTACAATACGAAGTTTCTTTCATCGAGCAACGTTCGAAGTGCATGCCGTGAACGACATTTCATTTTCTATTGAAAAAGGTGAAATTGTTGGCTTTCTTGGTCCAAATGGTGCAGGCAAAACAACCACCCTCAAAATCCTTGCCGGCATTCTCTATCCTTCAGCCGGCACGGTACGCGTTGGTGGTGCCATCCCCGCAGAACGCAGCACTGCATTCAAAAAAAGCTTTGGCATTGTTATGGGTCAAAAAGATCAGCTCTCCAAGGTGCTCTCTGCCAATGATAACTTTCTTCTCCTCAAAGAATTCTACCAATTGGATGAGATGGATTTTAAAAAGACCACAACAGAACTCATCGAGGCCCTCGATATGAAAGCATATTTGGATGTGCCCATACGCAAGCTTTCCCTTGGTCAGCGTATGAAATGCGAACTCGTCGGCGCCCTTATTCATCATCCAAGCATTCTTTTTCTTGACGAGCCAACCATAGGCCTCGATGTTGTTGCGCAGAAAAATATTCGCGATTTTATTAAAAAATACAATCGAGAAAATAAAACCACCATTTTACTTACCTCGCACTACATGGATGACATCAGTCATCTTTGCGAGCGTATCATTATTATTAACTTTGGACGCATCCTCTTTGATGGGAAGTTGCACGATTTGATTGGGCACTATGCAAAAGAAAAACTGATCACCATTACAACCACAGAAAATGTGCCGCGCGAAATGTTTGCCCGGTATGGCACCATAGAATCCTATGAACATGTCCGAATCGCATTGCGTGTCCCTCGTGAACAGGTGCGGCGCATTGCCACAGAAATTATGTCTTCTGAACTGCCTATCGACGATGTCCTTATTGATGAAATACCTCTCGAAGACATTATTCGCATTATTTTTGAAGAAAAGAAAATACATGTGGTGGATGGGCAGAGCCGTTTATAAAAGAAAACCGCCCGTGCAAGACGGGACGGTTTCGTGACTCGATAGCGCATACCCTCAGCCGATCGACTTCTGCGGGGAGCATGTGAGGAACATCAACCGAAATGACAAGCCCCACGCAACCGCATAGACGATCGCCGACATGACGATTGCGCTCGTTGGTGCGCCGAGGCTGCTCATACTGAGCAGAAGACTGACCAGGACGACAATGTTGTACGGGATGCCGTACAGCGCCAGCATCCCCAAGATGTTGACCGCCGCAAACCACAGTGGGGGCCGGCCGAGATCGTACCTGCGCCCGTGATCTACCGTGAGCGCAAACACCAGCATGCAGACCGACATGAGGAGACTCACCGCGCAGATCAGTCTCCAGAGCTCGAACTGCGTTGTGTGTCCGGGATTCATCAGTTCGTAGATATTCATGAAAAGATCCTTTCGTGTACTATTATACTACATTAATAGTACATAGTCAACATTCCTTACGGGACCTTAAAATATAGCCTGTTACAAAAACTTCTTCGCCCTGGCCTGGCGATGGCGCAACAATGAAAAACGGTGCGCTTCGGCATTGGCAGCGATAATCTCCTCTTTATATTCGCGTACCATCTCCCCTATTGCCTTAGCTGCGGGCGCATGCGTATCAAATTGAATCTCTTTTGCCTTGTGGCGTTCATCTTTGGTGACAGCAACAAGTGCAATATCAAATGACTTTTTTGCAAGGACGTCGGCAGCGGCGCTCATCTGCGCCATACCACCATCGACCACAATGAGGTCAGGAAGGGGCCATTCAGTGTGTTCAAGGCGGCGCGACAAAATCTCTGAGAGTGCGCCGGGATCATCGGCCTGCTTTGTGTGACGGAGTTTAAAGGTGCGATACTCCGCCTTTGCCGGTTCACGACCAATAAAGACAGTCATGACCCCCACAGAGTCGCGCCCCGCCGTATGCGCTGTGTCATATGCCTCAATACGAAAATCAAGGCGCATGACCCGCTCGGGTGCGCGCGGCAATGCTGGATTGATATCTACAGTAGCTGCTGCGCCACTATCACCCAAACGCTCAGCGTCTTGCTGGCGCTTATCAGCCTTGATAAGCGAGACATCTTTGACGTGGCGCAGTCCGAAAATGCGGTTGCGCACGGTTGCGGCGCGTTCGAATTGCTCGGCCTTGACCGCTTCCTGCATTTCGCGCTCAAGCTCATCAGTGAGCTCGCGCACGCGGCCGGAAAAAAGCTTTTCAATCTTGGCAATAATAGTGGTGCGGTATTCGGCGGCGCCAATCTCTCCGATGCATACTCCCGGACAAAGACCAATCTGTCGCTCAAAGCATGGCTTGCCCTGCCCCGGCTCACATTTGTCTCTATAAGGAAAAATGCGGCGCACGACGCGGAGCGCTTCGCGAATGAGCGCACTCGAAGGAAATGGGCCAAAGACGGCGCGGCGTTTTGCCGGCGGAAAAAGCGTTTCGAGGTCTTTTTTGCGAGCCACCAGCACGCGCGGGAATTCTTCTTTGGTAATAACCACCACATTGAAGCTCTTATCGTCTTTTTCTTTTACGTTATAGCGGGGCCGATCCTGTTTTTTCAG
>CAZKGX010000049.1:0-434 GCA_964552645.1 uncultured Candidatus Saccharibacteria bacterium | reverse complement strand
CCGAGCTCGCCTCCTGCCAAGCGACGGTATCGGCAAGGGTCACCATATCAACAATGCGCGATCCACGCGTCGAAATAACATCATCGGCAAAATAGCTGCGCACACGGTCACGGAGCGATGTAGCACGCCCAATATAGAGAATCGTCTGGCCATGTTTAAAAAAATACACCCCTGGCGTCTCTGGAATATCTAGTTTTTGTAGCGCTTCTTTGGTCATTTTTATTGAAACAAAATTCAGTTTTTCTTTATCTTTTTTTGAGCGGATCTTCACCGGCGCTTTGCTATCATAATTGAGGATCGTTCTTCCCTCCTATTCTATGCGACTCATTACTACAATCAAGCAGGAAATGGAATCCGATATGCGTTGGCGTAACCAGATCATTCGGGGTATGGATAGGCTCACCACTTACGGCATGATCATGGGCATGATTGGG
>CAZKGX010000048.1:0-4682 GCA_964552645.1 uncultured Candidatus Saccharibacteria bacterium | reverse complement strand
TACGGAACATAACACCGACAACATCGTCGGGCAGTCCGTCACGCGTATCCCAAGGGATAGATGTTTTTGTCTTTTGGGCCCTACGTATCCAACGCTCTCTTGCCGCTTGCAAACATTCGTCCTGTGTCTGATCGTCTCCAACAGCCTTATAGACCGTTCTCATGACAATCCTTTTGTTTTGGTTGTACTGGCCGTCACCGTGACAGCTTTTCGCATGGAAATTATCATTTTTATATGTGTCTGTCAAATTTTATGCAAAAATCAACTATTTTTGCCCGATAGAAATAGTGCCCCGCACTTCAGGCTCGCGCACAGCGGTAGTAGCATTTTCTTTCAAGGCTACATGACCGGCAAGGGCAATCATAACGGCATTGTCGGTTGAAAGGCTGATGGCGGGGGTGGAAAGGCGCACCGTGCCAAGCTCGGCTACAAGCGCAGCGGCGCGCTGGCGCAAAAGGGCATTGGCAATAACGCCGCCACCAATGATAAGGCTTCGCGCCCCATAGCTCTCAAGGGCAGAGCGTGTCTTGGCAATAAGCACATCGACAATGGCATCCTCCGTCTCGCGGCAGATTTCATCGATGGTGACTTCATCGAGTGGTGCGCCATGAGGTGAAAGTGCGCGCACAAGATAAAGCACGGATGTCTTTAAGCCAGAAAAAGAAAAATCAAAATCAGCGCTATGAAGCATTGGGCGTGGCAATGCATGTCCTGCCAGTGTGGCGAATATTGTAGTCGAAAGGGCTGCTCTCTGTTCAGTAGGGAGGGCACGCGAACGTGCGGCACGACGGCTCACTTCCGGACCACCTGGATAGGGCAGGCCCAGAATGCGTGCCACCTTATCGAAGCATTCACCAGCGGCATCATCGCGAGTCCGGCCAATCACTTCATATGAGCGCCATGACTTTATATGGACAAGTTCAGTGTGACCGCCCGATACGAGGAGGGCAATAGCGGGCAAAGGGAGAGCGGTATTGAGGTGTAATGTTTCGGCGTGAGCGCCTTGAGCACTTTGATCGCTTCGGCTACTTTGATCAGCGGCAGCAGGTGTTTTTTCCAAAAGTGATGCCAAAATATGCCCTTCCATATGATGTGCTGGCACAACAGGAAGGCACCATGTCATGCCAAGGGCACGGGCAAAATTGACGCCGACCCAAAGCGCGGGTTCAAGACCAGGACCTTCAGTGACAACGATGGCATCGATGGGCGGAGCCTTTATATCGCCGTGCCAGATGCCAAGTGAAGCCTCAAACAATCCTGGCTCACGGGCCAATGCTTCTTTGATTGGACCAAGGCTTGTATCCGATACCACAGAGGGAGCCTCTTCTTTTTTCTGAACCACAGCAAGTATGGTGCCTGCATCGTAGGTCTGAGGAAATGCTTCAGCAAGAGCTTTGCCAAGGAGCACCGGCAAATTATTGGCATGTTCACGCTTGGCCAAAATAGGGAAGACGCCGCCATATGCGCTATGCACGCTCTGCGTAATGATGGCATGAGAAAGAATGCGAAGATTTGTACCGGCAGCAGTGGCAGCAGGGGTGGTGGCATTACCGTCTTTTGCGTCGATATTTGCCTCTGCAAAATCAACCACAGCAATGGCGGTTTCATCGCAGCTCGTCTCTATGGCCAGAATAATCATGGTGGTACATTAGCATATTTGCCATAAACGAAAAGAGCAGCGCGCAAGGCACTGCTCCCGTGAAAAGGCTGAGGAATATGACTACTCCTCCTCGATGATCGTTCGACCAAGGGCCGCTACGGTCTCGTCGCCGGCCATGAAAACTGCGTAGTGTATGTCTCCTACATGGAGAGGCGTCACGAAGTGTGACTGATCAGGGCTGGAAATAGGACTTGCATCGTATCCCATATCTCCATCCTTGATCATCACAAACCTGTTTCCACTACCGACTTGAAATTTGACGATAGAACCCTCTTTGAGAGGTCCTTCATGGCGGGAAATAAGGGCCTCAACGCTCTCTCCTTTCGGAACAGCGATGGTGGCCTTAGTCCGCTTTTTCGGGGTACTCATACTGTTCATTTTATATATTAAATTAGCTTATTTGTCAATGCCTCATGGCGGGCAGCGATAGATGCTTTATATCCAGAGGGATCCTTGAGGAGGCGCTCAAGGTGCTCGACCACTTTTTCTACATCAGCATTGTCTTGTGTTGTAGATTCGAGAAACGTTGCTGGTGTTGCAAAAGTGGCAGTGCCAAAATCAATTAAGCGTGGCAATCCTGTCGTCTCTTCAATCATGACATTTCGTATAGTAATATCACGGTGTACTATGCCGGCCGTATGAAGTGTTTGTACGATGCGCCGCAATTCGGTGCGCACGGCCTCAATAGAAATCTGTTTCATCCATTCTGGTAGTTCGTAAATCATATCTTCCACAGAGAGCCCTTGAATCTCTTCGAGGTAAAGCATATACACTTCCTCATGCATAAAGTAAGGGTCCCTCTCTTTTGCATCACAAAAACCATCATCTTCATGGGAGAGGCGAATAAGCTCAGAGGTGCCTGGTGTGCCAAGGCGATCGTCTGTTTGTTGATAGGCAAGGCCCGCTAAATGTGCCGCACGCGTCATGGCTGCCTCGGTCAAGTAGTCATTCTGAGGAATAAAATCAGCTCCTGTATCCATAAACTTCCGACGTGCTTCATTTGCTGTTTCAAAATGCTGTGCAATACGTTTACGTCGCTGATGTGGTTTCGGGAGGACGCTGACATTCTTACTTTTATTTTCGACGGTCAATGTTTCCCAGCGCATTTTTACACACTCACTGAGACCTTCGAGAATAGTAAATACGGCGCCGTTATTACCAGCACCAAGACTCTTTTCTGGGTCCATGATAATAGATTCATATTGAGCACGGAGGCGCTCTGCAGATACGGGGTCGATTTCTTGAAATTCAAACTGTTCGTTAATGGTGCCTTCTTCAATCGCTCTTTTGAGGCGCTCCAATTCTTTTCGGTACATTTCTGGTGTACTCTTGTGTACCGGATGCGTCTCGATTTTTACAGCCCAGTTTTCCATATAGCATCAGTATATACGATTACAAACCGAGCGTCACCACAATGGTCTCCATGTATTTATGAGTAAACGTGCTCAGCACTTTATAGAGCACATTAAGGCATTTCTTTTTCCAACTCTCTTTGAAATGCGAGCCGAGCGAATAAATGTAGTCAATGTGTTTGAGCTCAAGGCCGCTTTTCTTGGCAAGTGTCTTTAGGGTGCGGCTATTGAAATAGCATGTATGATCGCCATTGACGGTCGGTTCTGTCTTGGTAATCTTTTCGGTCAAATTAAAAAGATTAAAACAATTTGGTGTAGAAATAATGACTTTGCCGCCAGGCTTTAAATGATTGCGACATGCGGTGAGGAAAAGGCCGGGATTGGGAAGATGCTCAATGAGGTCGAGGGCCAAAATGACATCGAACTTAGTAGGAAGAGAAAATCCCTCAGCGCTCTGATGGCTATAATGCTTCGTATCGGGGAAAAGCATATCATCAAATACGATGTCGATACCAAAGAGCTCGCGGCATTTGATGAAGCGATGCGGCCAATTCTCATGCTCCGTGGTAATGCCATGCCCGAAAAAACCAACATCCAAGACAACATCGTTTTTTGTGACGACGTGTTCAATAAGCGCTTTCTTGCCCGAATAGATCATTGTGTGTATTACTGAATTTTAGCAACTGAAAAATATGTTCGTCTCACCTTTTCTATCCCAGCACCAATTCCCATTGATAGAAGGCCCGCTGCGAAGAGTGTAAGTGGCCAACCCGCTTGATCTTTGAAATATTCGCTCCCTATTGAGAAGATATATATAATCAGAAAACAAGTGCCAATACCGAGGTATTGTTTCACCATCTTTGGGATACTTCCAAAAATAAAACCTAAGGCCGACAAGAGAAGCAGGGTCTCATATATTGGTTTTTTACCGCCAAGACCAAGATAGAATATGGCACCAAGTATACAAAAAGGAGCTACTAAATTAAAGGAATCTTTATATTTTGCAGCCTCATCTAGTCCGATACGTTGAAGTTTTGCAATGATGAATGCACATACAAGATAGATTATTCCAATAATAACACTTGACCAGCCAACACTTTCTGTATGGCTCAGCGACATACTTCCTGCTACATCATTTAGTAAGGTGCCGTCGATAGCAAGCCGCATAAGAGAGAAAAACACAATACTTACACCAAGAAGATAGGGGGCGTGACAATATTTCTTGACGTTGATTTTTTCATATAACACACCAATCAGAAAATATGCTATTCCAAAAGCTAAAATGAGCAAAATCAACCATTGCTTGTTGTTATCTATTATTTCTATAAGTAACCTAAAAAAGGACATACCAAGAACGAGTGTGCCTATAGTGTATGCATAGTATCCTTCTTTGTTTTGTTCATCTTTGCCGTATAACAAATTAAGGAAAAGGTATGCTGTACCAGGGATTAATAAGAACCAAGCTATGGCAGGTGAAGAATAGGGGTCCTCGATCCCGAGTAGTCTGAGGATGTAGTAATAGGTAACTATCCCTGCACTCTGATAGAGAAATGACCACATCGGGTGTCGGAACATTAAGCTACAAAGGAAATACAAGAAAGAAGAGGCGAGTGATACGGTGAAGTAGAGACTACCGTTATATGGATTATCAAATATATGTAATTCTGTAG
>CAZKGX010000047.1:0-4817 GCA_964552645.1 uncultured Candidatus Saccharibacteria bacterium | reverse complement strand
AGGGGGTAAAGGTCCAGCGTGAATCGCGCACCTTTGCTTCCATTACCTTCCAAAACTATTTCCGCATGTACGGCAAGCTTTCTGGTATGACCGGAACTGCACTCACCTCCAAGGAGGAGTTTTTCAAGGTATATGGCCTCAATGTCATCAATATTCCAACCAATAACCCAATTGCCCGCAAGGATCACAACGACTATATTTTCCAAACCGAAATAGGAAAGTTCAAGGCGGTAGCGGCAAAAGTCAGTGAGCTCCATAAGAAGGGGCAGCCTGTCCTCGTCGGTACGGTTTCAATTGAGAAAAATGAAATCCTTTCGCAGTATTTGAATGCCGCCGGCGTGCCGCATAAGATTTTGAATGCCAAGCCGCAATATGCCGAAAAAGAAGGTGAGATTGTGGCTGAAGCTGGTCGTCGTGGTGCGGTGACTATTGCCACCAACATGGCCGGTCGCGGTGTCGACATTAAGCTTGGTGGTACTGGTGCTACGCCTGAGCAATACGCAGAGGTCAAAGCGCTCGGCGGACTTTTTGTGCTTGGTACAGAGCGCCATGAGGCTCGTCGCATCGACAATCAGCTTCGCGGTCGTGCTGGTCGCCAAGGCGATCCTGGTGAGACGCAGTTTTTCGTATCACTTGAGGATTCACTGATGCGCGTTTTTGCTTCTGATACAGTGAAGCGCCTCATGGGCACCTTCAATATTCCTGAGGAGGAAGCCATAGAAAACTTTATGATTAATCGCGCCCTCGAAAGTGCGCAGACCAAGATTGAGGGCTTCCATTTTGATTCACGTAAGCGCGTACTCGAATACGATGATGTGCTCAATCATCAGCGCAAGACCGTCTATGCCCGCCGCCACACCCTGCTCACTGGTTCTGTGGATGAGGTGCGCGCTCGCATGGAAGAGCTTATGAATGACACTGAGGCTGCCGACGATGCTACCCGTGAGCGTGTGGCTGCTTTGGTCAAAGAACGCACCGCTCAGATTGGTGAAGGTGCTGTTATAGAATTTTTCCGCCGCTTGGCATTGCAGGTCAATGATATGTTCTGGATGGATCATCTTGAAATGATGGATCACCTTCGCAATAGCGTCGGTTTGCGCGGCTACGGTCAGCGCGATCCGCTTGTCGAGTACAAACGCGAAGGCCTCACCCTCTTTAAGCGCATGGAATCAGGTATTCGTGCTACCACACTCAACGCTTTTGAGCGCGGCCTTGTGGGTGCTGAAACCCCAGCTGGCACCACGAACGACACGACTAGTGCGCACGCACCATCTACCAAAAAGAAACGCTAGTTCACTTCATCTACGACGCTGCACGGGGGGGGGCATCCTTCTGTGCAGCCTCGAAGCCATATGAATACTCCTTGGAAATTTTTCACTTCGACAAAAGCCGCCTTGGACGGCATGTATGAAGCGTGTGCGGCTGCAACGTCATCGATCGATTGCGAGCAATTTATTTTTGAAAATGATAGCGAGGGCGAGCGTTTTGCGGAGCTTTTTATTAAAAAAGCGGGGGAGGGGGTGAAGGTGCGTCTCCTTGCTGATACGGCGGGCAGTTATTATTTTTATAATTCAGCCTGGCCGCGAAAATTGCAAAAGGCGGGCGTGCAAGTGCGATTTTTTAATGAAATTAGTCCATGGCGTATTACGCGCGTGCCGATTTGGTTGAATCGCAACCACAGAAAACTTTTGGTGGTGGATCGCAAGGTGGCGGTGACGGGTGGGGTGGGCATTAGCACCTATATGCATAGCTGGCGCGATACGAATCTGTTGTTGCAGGGGCCGGTTGTCGATGAATTGCAGGCAGCCTTCGATCATATGTGGTGGATGGTGGGGCGTGATCGTTTTATGCGCAGCAAGACGCCGCGTCAGACCGTCGATGGCTTTACGGTGGTGACCAATGCGCCGCATTTTCGCCAGCGCTTTATTCATCAGACGGCCATTGAGGCTATTCGCCAGGCGCGCGACTATATTTATATAACGACGCCGTATTTTGTGCCGGACCATCGCTTCATGCGCGTGCTGCGTTTGGCGCGCAAGCGCGGTGTGGAGGTGAAGCTACTTGTGCCTTCAGCTTCCGATCATCCCTATGTTGACTATGCATCCAATTTTTATTTCCGCTCAGCCTTAAAGACGGGCATTGAAATCTATCGCTATGAACCAGGCATGATCCATGCCAAGACTATGGTCATCGATGGCGTATGGGCATCAGTGGGCAGTGCAAATGTCGACAATTTGAGCTCGTATTTTAATCATGAACTCAATATTGTGGCCAATAATCGCAAATTTGCCGAAGAAATTCGCCAGCATTTTATTACTGATTTGATTCATTCGCATGAGGTGCTGCCTGAGGTCTGGGAAAAGCGCTCTTTTGCCCACAAATGCATGGAGACGATAAGCGCGCCATTCGGGAGATTTTTCTAAAGTACACGCATATTTTCAGGATAATTTCATCTTTTCTTTAACGTTCCTTCATGAGGTAATCGGTATACTGTGCTCTATGGATTATGGAGTGCGTGGGGGCAAATCATATGCCGAATGGCATAGAGAGAAGGCAAAAATACAAGATAAAAATATCCGACTCAATTTCTCTGAGCGCGAAATATGGTTTGTTCATCTTGGAAGTAATATCGGCAGAGAACAAGATGGTAAGGGAAATCATTTCCTGCGCCCAGTTATTGTCTATAAAAAATGGAATAAAGAATCGTTTATTGCCATACCTTTATCGCGCACAAAAAAGTTGAGTACGTATCATTTTTATTTTTCATACAAAGATAATACAGAACAAAGCGTAGCTCTTTTATCGCAAATCAGGATTCTTGATGAAAGAAGGCTGTTTTATAAGGATGGGTTCATGGAGATGTCGGATTTCAATGTTTTAAAAGAGAAAATCAGGCAACTGCTTGCCTGATTTTCTAAAGTTACCCCCTCGCTTCCAAAAAAGGGGGAGGGCCGAAGCCGTAGTTGTACGTAGGATACCTAAAACCAACCCAACCATTGTATCAAAAATAAAAAGACGATGTCAAATCAGCAAAAAAGTGCCGCAACAATTGGCAAAGCACGTCGCAAAATGATACTATTTCCGCACTATGAAAAAGACAAAAACACGAAGTGCGGCATCGGGTGCAGCTTCTCCGTCTGCCCGCGCTATAGCGCAGATTAAAAACGGTTTTGCAGTGACCTATGTAAAGGGTCGCGAAATTTTGGATTCACGCGGCAATCCAACGGTAGAAGTGGAGATTGTGGTGGCGCGTGGCCGTGGCAAAGAACTTGAGGTAGGTCGTGGTATTGCGGCCGTCCCTTCAGGCGCTTCAACCGGCTCACATGAGGCGGTCGAGCTTCGCGATGGCGATAAGGCACGTTATGGCGGCAAAGGTGTTCGCAATGCTGTTGCCAACGTCAACGGCGAAATCAAAAAACTCCTTATGCGCAAGGTGGGCGGTGCTGCCACTACCTTTGATCAGCGCGCTATCGATGCTGCTATGATTGCCGCCGATGGCACCCCGAATAAGGGCCGCCTTGGTGCCAATACAATCCTCGGCGTTTCTCTTGCCTTCGCTCGCGCCGCAGCTGCCGCAGAAGGTCGCCAGCTCTACGATTATTTCCGCGCTGTGGCCAAGACCGGTTTTCCTGTTCGCTTGCCTGTGCCAATGATGAATATTTTGAATGGTGGCAAGCATGCGGAGAATTCAACCGATTTCCAGGAGTTTATGGTTATGCCAGTGGGTGCGCCTTCATTTGCCGAAGCATTGCGCTGGTGTGCTGAAATTTTCCATACCCTCAAAAAGATTCTTCACAATCGCAAACTCAATACATCGGTGGGTGATGAAGGTGGTTTTGCCCCTTCACTTCCTTCAAATGAAGCGGCTGTTGAAGTTATTCTCGAAGCTATTACGGCCGCTGGCTATGTACCAGGTAAGGATGTTGGTATTGCCCTCGACGTCGCTGCGACGGAGCTCTATAAGGCAGGGGAGAATGGCAAGCCGGGCGTCTATGTGCTTGAGCGTGAAGGCCGCACTCTTTCCTCTGCTGAAATGGTGAAATTCTACGCCGACTGGTGTGCCAAGTATCCTATTATTTCTATTGAGGATGGTCTCGCCGAAGACGATTGGGCTGGCTATGAGCTCCTCACCAAGACCTTGGGCGAAAAGGTGCAGCTCGTGGGCGACGATCTTTTCGTCACCAACATCGAGCGCTTGAAGCGCGGTATTGATACAGGCGTAGCAAATAGTATTCTTATTAAATTAAATCAGATCGGCACGGTCTCTGAAACGATTGATGCAGTCAATCTTGCAAAGAAGAGTGGCTATACTAGCATTATTTCGCATCGCTCAGGCGAGACGGAGGATACGACCATCGCTGATTTTGTGGTTGGTACAGGTGTGGGCCAAATCAAGACTGGTTCACTTTGCCGCAGCGATCGTGTAGCCAAGTACAATCAACTCCTTCGCATCGAAGAAGGTTTGGGCAAGAAGGCGCAATTTGCCGGTAAAGGAGCGATGAAAGCAAAGTAGGAACTATGTAAGTATGGAAGTATGTAAGTGGGGAAGGGGATGGGAAGAAGGGGTGGTAGGTAATAGGAGACAGGTAAAATAGACCAAATGGCTACACAAGGTGTGCTTTTTCGGTATGCATAGCACACCCAGGCATTGTCACAGACAATTGACTTTATCCTATATATTGTGTTATAATAGCATTTGTAAGCTCTTTGAACGTGCGAATCTATCGCCATAGCGTAGAGCGGCTTTATCAGGCCTTTCTATGCTGTGGCGAAGAGTCCAGCGTGTACAAAAACCTATCTGATACTCATTCGGAGCG
>CAZKGX010000046.1:0-4970 GCA_964552645.1 uncultured Candidatus Saccharibacteria bacterium | reverse complement strand
GTAGCTGAACTGCCTGTGCTTGTGCTGCCGCCATTGCTCCCTGTTGAGGCTGGGGTCGCTGTATTACCACCACCATTAGTACCTGTTGAAGCGGGAGCGGCTGTA
This sequence comes from uncultured Candidatus Saccharibacteria bacterium, assembly GCA_964552645.1. Taxonomy (GTDB): domain Bacteria; phylum Patescibacteriota; class Minisyncoccia; order Phycocordibacterales; family CAZKGX01; genus CAZKGX01. The sequence goes on along the minus strand of CAZKGX010000046.1, from coordinate 4,865 downwards.
TTGCCGCCGCCATTGGTACCGCTTGCGGCTGGAGTGTTTGTGCTGCCACCATTGCTACCAGATGAAGTTGGGATTGTTGCACCAGAAGCATTTGAGCTTCCTGTTGCAGGAGCACTTGCTGTTGAACCGCCATTTGATGAGCCGGTTGAAGGGATGCTCGCAGCTGAAGTACCACTTGAGGTTGGAATGCTTACGCTTGAGCTTGTACCTGAAGATGCAGCAGCTGCATTTCCTGAGGCAGTAGAGGTTGGGGCAGGAGTATTAGAAGAGGTTGAAGAAGAGCCTGCATTTGAAGAACCTGAGCTTGGAGCAGCGGGTGCGGCTGCGGGGGTAGAGCTAGGGCTTGGGGTAGGGGTTGAAGCTGCTGGTGTAGGTGTTGCTACAGGAGCAGGAGTCGAGCTCGGTGTTGGAGAGCTAGAAGGGGTCGGTGTCGGTGAAGGGGTTGCCTGTGCCTTCGCATTGATTGGAAAACCAGAAATACCCACTGCAAGGGCAATGAGGGTCAAAAACGATACGGTCTTTATGAATGCTGAATGATTCTTTTGCATGGTAATAGTATTAATAATGTTTCTGCTCGTATTCTTAAGAGAGTAAGCGCTCCAAAGACTGAATGTCTGTAAAGTACGGACATGCAATAGCGAAGTACACACTCTTTTAAGCTCTTCTAGGAACGTGGGCATTATATATGTATTATCTATTCTTGTCAAGGCTTTCTATGGCTCAACATGGCCGCCGCTTTTATTTTTATATGAAAATGAATGAAAAAACGCCACTCCTCCGGAGAGGCGTGGCGTTTGTGATGGTCGACCGAGGTCGACCGCCGGAGACAGGTGTCGTTCAGGGTATGTACACCCGGAAGAAGTTTTTGGCTGGGTCGACCCCAGGCCAAGCGTGCGGATCGATGATGGTACTCCCGGAGGAGGACATCATGATCTGACCGATGCTCCAGGGGCCAGTAGCATTCGAGGCTTGCTCCACGATGAGTGGGTAGCCGTCGACGCTATTAACCCGCAGGAAGAACGATTGGGTAGCGTTCGGATTCGTGAGGATCGGCCGAGAAATGGTGCTCGGCCGAATCTTGAGTTCCGCGGATTGCTCCGCGATAATCACGCCGTTGTCGTCGGTGAGCCAGTACGTCACCTTCAGCGTGGGTCGCACGCTGTTAATGTACGCGCCGATGTTCTCAACGTCGGCGACGGACGCCGCCTGGAGATACCCAGAGAAACCAGCATGCATCAGGTGACTCACCCGCCGGTCCATAGAACCGGTAGTAAACATGTCAGCTCCGAGCATACCATGGGCACCGGGGCCGAAGGCATCGGAACTCACGATCCCTCCCGGGACTGGCGTAATGCCGGACCCGACCCACTCGACTTTCCAGCGAATGTGGATCGGGTTGAACGTAACTCCGGCACCAGCATGAACCTCGAAGGCCCAGTAGGTGACGGTACCGCGCTCATCGTAATTGGGATCGCCGAGTGACTGCCCGGCACCCATCCACAAGGGGATGCTACTCCCCAAGTTCTGGCGCCAATCATGCCAGAAGATCCGACGTGCGGTCTTTGGCTGATTGTCAGTACCTCCGGCCGGCGCGACCAAGCTGGTCGGCTGATCGATGAGCATCAAGGCCCGTGCCTGGAACGACTCGGCCCCCCAAAGGGAGTCGTGGTTCAGGGGGCCAGACATGGGAACGATCCTGATACCAATGTTCGGACTGATCGCCCGCACCGGCGTTCCGGCGAGGGTGGCATGATTGCCGGCGCTGTTGGTGATGCTCCGTCCCGAATTGCCGTCAATGACGACGGCCTGGGGAACGGGGATCTCCTGATCCGCGGCATTGCTGCCGAGGCTGAAGGTGATCGTGGCGAGGCTGCAAAGCAGCCGACCGAGGGTTCGCTTCATTTTCATAGCTGACTTCAGTGTACCTACGTACGGTTGAGGTTTTGTGTGCGGTTGAAAGCCCACCAAGGTCCTGTATGTGCCCTTTACTGATTCAAAGAACCATGGTGAAAACTGTGCTTATGTATATCAGGTTTTGTATAAAAAGTCAAGAGCCCACCGCTTTCGCAGTGGGCTCGAGTGAGCGACAACTCTTCCGGATCCAGACGACTCAACTCCCGAAGAGCGTCTGGGGATCCACCGGCCTCAATGCGCTCAAACGGTCGCCGTTCATGACGGTCAGGTACAGGCTTTTGGTTCGCCTGAGAACTTCGCGTCCCAGGGCGAGCAAGCCTTCTTTGGTTCCAGCGAAGGCGTCCGCCCTATCGGGGTTCCGCGCAGGGTGGAACTGTTCCCGTAGCCTCCGATCCCCGTTGATTTGGGCGACCAGTTTTCGGGTTTTGGTTTCTTCAAACCCGACCAGACAGATGCGTGTCGGCATGAGGTGACTTTCTGAGTTCGACATTCCTATTCACTCCCCAGTACACGTCCTGTGCACTGACCGAAGAAGAGAACAGGTTTCCAGTGTAGGTTTATACCACGGTGTAATTATTTTGACAATGAATCAGTCGAATGTGTAAAAACACTGTCTCTGTGCCTACCGCCCCGCCGCCTCTTTTCGCGCAATGAGAGTGCGATACCTATTTCCAATAACAATAAACCAAATACCCGCGCCAAGAATAAGGAGACCGGCCACAGCCATAGGGGCTTCAGCAGCAGCGCTTGCCGCTACCACGCCAGAAATAATAGGAGGAATAGCTTGCGCCAAAGCGAGCACACTGGTATTGGTGCCCAGCACTTCGCCTTGCACAGATTCATGCGAGACTCGACTGATAAGGCCGGTAATATTTGTGGTGGTGAGACCATTTGCAAGTGCCACTGGTGGCGCCAATAAAATCATTAGTTGCCATGTTGGTGGTATAAAATGTGCAAGCACCAAAAGACCACACAGCGGCAATGCCCATTTGAGCACCGCCACTTCGTCGTAGCGTCGCGCAATAATGCGTGTCAGCACTGCCTGTGAAAAGGCAATCCAAATGCCAATGAAGGCGAAATAATTTCCAATACCTGTTTCGGTGAAATTGAAGCGCGAAATAAGAAAGACACCAAAAAAGGTGGTGATAAAGGTAAAGCCACTCTGAAAAAGAAAATTCACCCCAAAAAGGCCGCGCAGATTTTTGTCTTTCCATGCATCCATCACATTGACGATACTCTTATGCCAGCCGAGCATGCGCCATCCGCGCGGTGCATCTGCAGCACGCACCAAACGCTTTTCTTTTGGCAATGTCTCTGGCAAAAAGAAAATAACAAAGATCATGTCGAGTGCTACTAGGCCCGCAGCAAACCAGAAGGGAGTAGTAGCGGAGAACCAAGACACAATGTCCGTATTGCCAAGCATGCCGCCGAGAAATGGCCCCATAATAAAGCCCATGCCGAAGGCAGCGCCGATCAGACCAAAATTACGCGAACGATTTTCTGGTGTCGTAATATCGGCAATGGCAGCTTGCGCCACAGAAATATTACCGCCCGTCACTCCATCAACAAAGCGTGATACAAAGAGAAGCCAGATATTTCCATCGATAATAGCGATAGCAAAGAAAATATAAGAAAGGACCGTACCTGCCAAAGAAAACAGCAACAATTTCTTGCGGCCATAGCGATCTGAAAGTTCGCCGAGCACGGGTGCCGCAAAAAACTGTCCCACCGAATAGAGTGCCACCAAAATGCCGAGCAAGAGATAGCCGGTCGATAGCTTCACATCAAAATCGAGCATGAAATAAGGCGAGCTCGGATCGGTAAAAAGGGTAGGGATGATAGGTATAAGAATGTCAATACCCATTAAATCACCAAAAACAGTGAGAAAAATAACAAAGAGCGTCCGTTTGGCCGCCTTGCGTGGATTCAATTTCATGGGCACTATAATAGCATATTGTCATGCTTTTATTAATTGATAAGCCAAAGGGCATTTCGTCTTTCGATGTCATCCGGCGCTTGCGCCAGGATTTCAAGGCCAAAGGGGAGAAGCCACCAAAGATGGGCCATGCAGGCACGCTCGATCCCCGCGCCAGTGGCCTTATGCTTGTCGCTACCGATGCCGATACAAAACAATTACATGGATTGACGGGGCTTGATAAGGAATACATTGCCGACGTTGTATTTGGGGTGCGCACCGATACGGGGGATCTGGACGGTGCTGTTATTGCAGAGGAGGAATGCTCGCCATCTCTCCTTACCGAAGAGCGTATTGCGGCGGCACTTCAGACTATGGCAACAGAAAATAGTGGTCGCCTTACCTTACCAGTCTCCCTCTATTCGGCTATGAAGCGTAAGGGTCGCCCTCTCTATGAATATGCACGCGAAGGGATTGCGGTCACAGCGCCTCTGCGCGAGATGCGCATCCTCAAGGCTACGCTTTTGGAATATAGCAGTGGGGAAGAAGGATATCTCTATAAAGGAAAGAAACTGCCCTGTGCCAAAGTGTGTTTCCTGGTGGAAAGCGGCACCTATATAAGGAGTCTGGCTGAGGAGCTTGGAAAGAGGGTGGCCAATGTACCAGCCTCTCTTGCTGAATTGCGCCGCACCAAAGTGGGGATATACAGTATTGACGAAAGTACTATTGTGTTTTAATATGCCGACTGACAAATAGCACAAAACCCAGAAACCTTGAATAGACATGGAGGTCAAAAATGAGTAATGGAAATGGAGATGTGTACTCGGCGGAAGATTGGGATTTTCCTGTCGAGAAATTCAGCAAATTTGATGCGGCCATCATGTGCGTCGGCTTGCTCATCCTCATGGTAATCATTGGAGCAGTCTGCCTCATCGTCATGCCCAGCAGCATGATCCAAAGACGTTGCCGAGAATGACGACAACCGCCTCACAAGGGCCCTTCGGGGCCCTTTGTCATACATGGTATAATAGGCACA
>CAZKGX010000045.1:4305-5359 GCA_964552645.1 uncultured Candidatus Saccharibacteria bacterium | reverse complement strand
CTGCGCCCATCGCGCTGGGACGAATACATTGGCCAAAAGAACATAAAGGACAATCTTCGCATTCTCCTGACCGCCGCAAAAGAGCGCAACCACCCACCGGAGCATATTTTGTTTTATGGGCCGCCAGGCTTGGGCAAAACCACCCTCGCCCACCTTATTTCCAAGGAGCTCAGCGCTCAAATGAAAGTGACCTCGGGGCCAGCCATAGAAAAAGTTGGTGATTTGGCTTCTATTTTGACCAACCTCTCTCCGGGCGACATTCTTTTTATCGATGAAATACACCGCCTCAATCGGTCGATTGAAGAAATCCTCTACCCGGCCATGGAGTCGGGCTCGCTTGATATTATTATCGGCAAAGGGCCGTCGGCGCGCACCATACAGTTGGAATTGCCGCCATTTACCTTGATTGCAGCCACTACGCGCATAGCGCTTCTCTCTTCGCCCTTGCGTTCGCGCTTTTCGGGCGGCACGTTCAGGCTTGAATTTTACACCCCTGAGGAGATTGAGCAGATTGTCCGCCGCTCAGCCACCATTTTGAATGCCAGCATTTCTGCAGAAGCGACAAAAGAGATTGCCAAGCGCAGCCGTCGCACCCCGCGCACTGCCAATTTCCTTTTGAAGCGCTGTCGCGATTTTTCACAAGTCCACAAAAAGCCACTCGATGCTGCGGCTGTCTCTGCGGCATTGGAGTTGCTTGGTGTTGATCATGCCGGCCTCTCCCCCGCTGATCGCGCCCTCCTTATGCTTATGATTGAAAAATTTAATGGCGGCCCGGTTGGCCTTAGTACAGTGGCGGCGGCACTGGCCGAAGAGGAGGCCACCATTGAGGATGTGCACGAGCCGTATCTGCTTCAGCTCGGCTTCATAGAGCGCACTCCTCGCGGCCGCACGGTAACTGAGCATGGCTATCATCATGTGGGAGTGAAGCCTCCCGACCATGTGCAGCAGAAGTTGGTGTAGCGAGCGGCCACAGAGATGCGCCGCACCACCACCCCCCCTTTTTTTCTCCCTCTTCTTGTTTCTCGTTCTGACTTTTTCTTTTTTCACTTTCATT
>CAZKGX010000045.1:0-4295 GCA_964552645.1 uncultured Candidatus Saccharibacteria bacterium | reverse complement strand
CCTATGTCCGGCCACAATAAATGGAAACAAATTAAGCATAAGAAAGCCAAGGCCGATGGAAATCGCAGCAAAATTTTTAGTAAATACAGCCGACTCATTACCCAAATCGCTCGCGAAGTGAAAGGCCAAATGACGAACCCTCGCTTGGTGGCGGCTATTACCAAGGCGCGTGAATACAATATGCCGAACGATAACATTGATCGAGCCGTCAAAAAATGGCAGGACCAAGGCGGCGAGCTTGAAGCAATTGCCTATGAGGCCTATGGCCCTGGCGGCGCTGCTCTCATTATCGAAACCCTTTCACCGAATCGCAATAAAACCGCGCAGGAAGTGAAGCATGCTCTTACCGACAAAGGGTTTGCTCTGGCGGGTATCGGTGCAGCCACGTGGGCATTTAACAAAGAGACTGCCGGAGAAAATGTTGGTGAATGGACGGCACATACCACCACACCTCTTTCACCAGAAGACACCATCGCCCTTGAATCACTTATCGAAGCACTTGAGGAACTTGATGATGTCCAGGATGTCTACACCAATGCAGAATAAAGGTGCAAAAAACAAAAAAGAGTTGCCCGCGCCGCAGATTATCCTCGGCATTGATCCTGGCTATGATCGTTGTGGCATTGCGGTGATACAAAAAACCCCAGGTGCCAAGCGTGACACCCTCCTCTTTTCGCATTGTGTGCAAACTGCAGGGACAAGTGCTTTTGAAGATCGTCTCTGCGAAGTGATTGAGCATATTCTTGAGGCAATTGAGCGCTTCAAGCCGCATACACTTGCCCTTGAAACCCTCTTTTTTAGCGCCAACCGAAAGACAGCGCTGCGCGTAGCCGAAACACGCGGCGCTATTATTTATGCGGCAGTAGCATCCGGCCTTACCCTTTGTGAATATTCCCCTGCCAGCGTCAAAATAGCAGTGACCGGCTATGGGGGCAGCGATAAGGGAGCTATCATTGAAATGATTCCTCGTCTTATTGATTTTGAAAAAAGCGCGGCCGAAAAGAAGGCTTTGCGCGATGATGAGTATGATGCAATTGCTGTGGCTATCACCCATAGCGCGCATACCACTTTGCGATAGACCATAAAAACTATCCACATAAAAGGCCATCCCGTATTGCCTCTCTGTGCAGCCTGTGATAATAATACCGATATTAAAAAGCAGGCCGAGGGTAGAACGCGGTCGCATTATAAGACATATTATAAGAGCTATAGCTTAACGACATGCCTCAGAAGAAGTCTACAAAAACCAATTCAGCAAAAAAAGTGGCTAAAAAAGAGATAAAAAAAGAGAAGGCGCCTGAAAAAAAGAAGCGCCGCGACGACGAAGAGGAGGAAACCGCCGCAGCCATCCCAGAAGCTGAAATCGAAGAAAAAGAGGAGAAAGAGGATGACGATGCTGAACCTCGCAAGGAAAATCTTTCTATTATAGAAAGCGCCCTTGAAGAAGATGCCCTTGCTGATACCGCCGACCCTCTCGAGGAGGATCTTGAAGATGATGAGGATGATTTTGGCGCCGAAGAAGAAGTGCCAAATGTTTGGTAAAAACCGCAACCCCCTCTGTAGTGCATAATAAAAAGACCGCGTTCTGCGGCCTTTTTATTTTTCTATATCACGGCTTTCAAAACGATTATACGATTTTCACGAAGCGACGCTTCCCCACTTTGAGGATGTCGCCTGATTGCGGTGCATATGCAAGGTCAACTTTGCGCTCACCAGTCGATGCCACACAGCGTATTGCGCCTTCATCGAGCAGGCGGCGATATTCACCTTTTGAAGCGACGATGCCGGCAGCAACAAGAGCGGAAGCAAGACCCTCAGGACCAACCTTAACAGAAGGAGCATCGTCAGGCACGCCCCCTTCTTCAAATACTCCCTTGAAGGCGCGCTCTGCCTCGGCAGCGGCGTCGGCGCCATGATAGAGCTGCACCACCTCACGCGCCAAGCGCATCTTTGCATTTTTTGGATTCTCCCCTGCTGCAAGAGCTTTTTCTATGTCGGCAATCTCAGTGAGTGCTACATCGGTGGTAAGGGTGAAGTACTTAACAATGAGCTCATCTTTAAGCGACATGACTTTGCCGTACATATCAGCAGGTGCATCGTTTATAGCAATAACATTTCCCCAGCTCGATGACATTTTGCGGCCATCAGTGCCTTCGAGCATGCTCAAAGTCATTACATTTTGCTCAGGTTGATTGTAGGAGCGCTGCATGGTGCGGCCGGCCTTGAGGTTAAAAAGCTGATCGAAGCCACCAAGCGCAACATCAGCATGCACCGCAACAGAATCGTATCCCTGCATAATAGGATACATAAATTCGCGAAGTGAAATTTCCTGGCCGCTTTCATAGCGCTCCTTAAAATTGCGACGAGCAAGCATTTGCTGCACCGTAAAGCTTTCAGCGAGGCGAGCCACTTCAGCAAAGTTGAGCTTTGAAAGCCAGGCGCTGTTGTAGACCACTTCCACCGTGCGCATATCGAGGATTTTGCCGGCCTGCGCCACATAGCTCGCCATATTTTCATGCACCTTCTCAAGGGTGAGCATTGGGCGCTTCTCCAATTTATCTGAAGGATCGCCTATCAAAGCAGTGAAGTCTCCGACCAAAAAGACAATCTGATGGCCGAGGCGCTGAAAATCGCGAAGCTTACGCAAAGGAATAGCGCGACCGAGGTGAAGGTTTTTGCTTGTCGGGTCAATGCCGAGCTTTATGCGAAGGCGCTTGCCGCTCTGCAATGCTTTTTCGAGATCGGCGCGCACAAATACATCTTCTACACCGCGAGAAAGGAGCTCAGAAAGAGGTCCTTCGAGCTTCGAAACCTCACCCTGCATAGGAGTGGGTGTCGTGCTCTTTTTAAAAAAACGCTGCAACATATTCATGGCACCAATGTACCATATTTTTTCTAAACACGCAGGTTTTCATTTTTCTGCTATAGTACTCCCATGTCTAAAACACATCTCCATAATTTCCATCCTCCACACCATCCCCACCACCATCATCACAAACATTCTTTGAAGCGCCGTATGGCCCGTTGGGTATTTGATGCTATTTTGATTGTGCTTGCTCTTGGTTGTATTGGGGCTGGTTCTGCTGCTATTTGGGTATCAACCCTCTCCCTTCCTGATCTCAACACCTTTGAACAGCGCAAGGTCTCACAATCAACAAAAATCTACGATCGCACCGGTCAAATCCTCCTCTATGACATTCACCAAGACATAAAGCGCACCCTTATCCCAAAGGAACAGATTTCACCTCTTATTAAGCAAGCTACTATTTCTATTGAGGATGCAAATTTTTATAAGCATCATGGCATTGAAGTGTCTTCAATTCTACGAGCTGTGCTTGCTAACCTTACTTCTTTTAGTTATGGACAAGGCGGCTCCACTATTACGCAACAAGTCATAAAAAACGCCCTCCTCACAAAAGACAAGACTATTACTCGAAAAATAAAAGAGTGGGTGCTAGCCCTAAAGCTCGATAAAGCACTTGATAAAGAGAGCATTATCTCAATTTACCTCAACGAATCTCCATACGGCGGCAATATTTATGGTATTGAGGAGGCAAGTCTTGAGTATTTTGGTAAATCATCAAAAGACGTCACCTTGGCTCAGGCAGCCTATCTTGCTGCTCTTCCCCAGGCGCCAAGTTTTTATTCTCCCTTTGGCCCCAATCGCGCCCAGCTTGATGCGCGCAAAAACCTTGTCTTGAAGCGCATGTTTGATGAACATTATATTGATCAAGAACAATACGATGCCGCAAAAAAAGAGAAGGTGGAATTTAATCTCATTGATGATAAAGGTATAAAGGCTCCGCATTTTGTACTCTTTGTAAAAGATCTTCTTGAAAGAGAGTATGGCACTGAGGCCGTAGAAAATAATGGCTATAAAGTCATCACCAGCCTCAATTATGAGCTCCAAAAGAAGGCTGAGGAGATTGTAAAAAAGGCCGCATTGCAAAACAAAATCGACTTTGATGCTGAAAATGCCGCCATGGTTGCGATCGATCCAAAAACCGGTCAAATACTGACTATGGTAGGATCGCGTGATTATTTTGATAAAGAAATCGACGGCAACTTTAATATAGCAACAGCATTCCGCCAGCCAGGTTCTTCATTCAAACCATTTGCATATGCTACCGCATTTGCTAAGGGCTATACCACCGAAACAGCGCTTTTTGACCTTCCAATGGAATTTTCTGTTGATTGTAACTATGATGGCACACCAAAAAATGAAACTGCTAAGTGCTATCATCCTGCAAACTATGACGGTGTCTTCCGCGGGCCAATGACTATGCGCCACGCCC
>CAZKGX010000044.1:0-5362 GCA_964552645.1 uncultured Candidatus Saccharibacteria bacterium | reverse complement strand
AAGTTGTGGCAAACGAAGGACCTCCTCCTCATGGTCTCATCGAGTAATCACCACCGCACAACCTTACACCCCACCCCGCTGCAGCAATGCGCGGGGTTGGTCTTTCTTTACACTGTCGATAGAGCAAATGGGGCACGCTTTTTATGTGCTACTATGTAAAAAATGACACGAACCAATAAAAAAACAAACCTCCCTATCCACCCTTCAAACCAACTCTGGGATGTAGTGGTTATTGGTGGTGGGCCGGCAGGCATGATGGCTGCAGGACGTGCCGCAGAGCTCGGCGCTCGCGTCCTTTTGATTGAAAAAAATGAAACGCTTGGCAAAAAACTCCTCATCACTGGCGGCGGCCGCTGTAATGTGACCAATGCGGAATTCGACAATCGCACCCTCCTTGCCCGCTTCAAAGACGATGGTAAATTTCTCTTCTCTGCATTTGCAAAATGGAGCGTCAAAGAAACGCTCGACTTTTTCCATAATCGCAATATGCCAACCAAGGTGGAGCGCGAGCAACGTGTCTTCCCCGTGAGTGATAGCGCACAATCCGTCTGGGATGTCATGGTGTCCTACATGACAGAGCATGGCGTGACCGTTCTCTCAAATGCGCCCGTCACCGCTCTTTCTCTACAAAAAGACGCTGCATTACATGAAGCAGAAGCATCGCTTATGTGTATCACACTCAAGGACACAACTCGCATCAAGGCGCGCTCGGTAATCATTGCCACCGGCGGTACATCGCACCCTGAAACAGGCTCCACAGGCGATGCCTATGCATGGCTTGCCGGACTTGGACATACTATTATTCACCCCACCCCTTCTTTGGTGCCCCTCTCTATCAAAGATCCATGGATTCACCGTCTGGCAGGCACAAGCCTCACTGGCATTAAACTTCATCTCTATCAAGACGGCATCAAACAAAATATAAAAACCACAGCTCGATCAGTAAGTGAAAAAATCCTCTTCACTCATGTAGGCGTAAGCGGCCCGACTATTCTCAATATGAGTAAAGATGTGAGCGAGCTCCTCAAATACGGCGAGGTTACTATTACTATCGACATGGTACCGAAACATGATCATGGCACGCTCAATGCTGCCCTTCAGGAACTCTTTCGCATCCATGATAAAAAGAAAATAAAGAATTGCTTGGACCTTGGTGAAGCGCAAGGGCTCCATATTCCCGCCGCTATGGTCCCTATCATTCTTGAATTAGCGCACATCGATCCTGACACAGAATGCAATAGCATTACTCGCGAAGAACGGCTTGGTCTCATTACCCTTCTCAAGGGTATCCCTTTGCAGGTAAAGGGTCTTTTGGGCCTTAATAAAGCCATAATTTCAAGCGGCGGCATACCGCTCGATGAAGTTGATTTCAAGACCATGCGCTCACGCCTCGTGCCACAGCTCTATTTTGTGGGCGATATTCTCAATATTGACCGCCCTTCCGGTGGCTACAGTCTCCAATTGTGTTGGACGACAGGATTTGTGGCCGGCACTGATGCAGGCTCCCTCCCCCATACAAGAAAAACCACCGCATAGCGGCAGTTTTTCTTTCGACAGCGATCTTCCTTTGAAGTTCCTTTCCCCACCTTTCAGCACATGCCTGCGAGGGGTGCATGTACTGCTTTAATTACTTGTCTGGAAACTTGAAGGGAGAGTAACGCTGACATTACCATCCTGATCTGTGGTATAGACCAAATAATAGTAACGGGTATTAGCCTCGAGATTTGAGAGCGCAACATCCTGCGTGGTACGCACGGTATTGTCCGTCATTGCGACATTGCCGCTGACATCTACTGAATTTTCATGTTCGTAGGTGGCAAGCTGGCTGTTGCTGTAGTAGACAACGCCACGAGCGTATTCATTAGTGGTCCAATGAACATTTGCATTATTCCTATTGGCACTAACGGCGACATTGCTAATAATGGGAGCATCGAGCGTGGTGCTCATGGTTGTGCCTCCATTTGCAAATTTAAGATTAAGCACTGGCAAGGTCTGTGGACCAACACGACCGACTGCTGATATGCCATTTTGTGCTTGGAATCGTGACACAGCATCCTTGGTCAAAGCACCAAAGTAGCCTGTAACCAATCCGCGTGGATAAATGCTTGTATCGGTAGCAAGAAAGGTTTGCAATGTAGTTACATCACTCCCTGTCATGCCAAGCTCTAGCTGGCGATCAAATGTAGCAGCGCGGGCAAGAGAAGGTACACCGACGATAACAAAGGCCGCAACCAACAGGCCTGTTGCCACAAGAAGACGTTGCGTAACACTATGAACGTTTTTTACTGTGGTAATCATTTTTTTAATTGTTTGAATTAATAACACGAATAATACCTGCGTGGCGAAGTGGTATATGCGTATATGCGCATAGATAAGAAAAGACAGAAGAGCAAACGGCAAATACATTCTCTGGCGCAATAAAAACCAAGAACAGCAAATAGGAAAAACGGAAGCATAATTCAGCACTTGCATTCACTTGGCAGAAAGGCCACGCGAAGCACAGCGACATCTAAAGCACATACTCAAGAGACGTTCCCTGCGGCAGGTGAGGCGTTCCGCAGTCGACTAGTGGAGTAGCTATTCTCATAGCTCGTCTGACATGTACCGTTTATTAGAGATCCTTGCGACCTAATAACAGTACACTTGTATTTGACATTACACAAGGGAGATTGTTTTATGACACACAAAGGCTTCGAGCACCACTTTTGAAAATTTGACGGTCTGTCAAGTATGAGCTTGACAGACCTAGAATTTTACAAAGTGGTGCTCGACCTTTTCCTTTTTACTTTTTACCTTTTCCCTTACACTGTGAGTATGCCACTCTTCGTTGAGCTTTCGGTAATCGTTGTGCTGGCCACGCTCATTGCCTTTTTGATGAAGGCCATTCGCCAGCCCCTCATTGTCGGCTACATTGCTACCGGTGTTCTGGTAGGACCGTATGCACTCAACATTCTGCAGGCCACTCATGAAATCGAGCTCTTCTCGAAAATTGGTATTTCCATTTTGCTTTTTATTGTGGGGCTTTCATTGAATCCCGACATTGTACGAGAGGTCGGAAAAACATCAACGGTCACAGGTATTGGCCAAGTCTTTTTCACTTCGGTGATTGGTTATTTTATTGTGCGGAGTCTTGGCTACAGCGATATTGCTGCACTCTATACAGCAGTAGCGCTGACCTTTAGCAGTACGATTATTGTGCTCAAACACCTCACTGATCGCGGCGATACAGGAAAACTGTATGGCAAAATTTCCATCGGTTTTCTTTTGGTGCAGGACTTGGTGGCGACCGTCATTATGCTTGTTGTCTCTGTTCTTGGTGCAGTGCATATCAATTCAAGTGCCGCGGTTGGCGCAGGAGTAGGTGGCCTGAGTGCAAGCACAAGTCTCATCACCATAGCGGGCTACCATATCACCATACTCATTTTGAAAGGTGCGGCTATTGCTGTGGCTTTGTATTTTATTAGTAAATATTTCCTCCCGCGTTTGTCGCGCTTTATTGCAGGTAATCAGGAGACGCTCTTTATTTTTTCTCTGGCCTGGGGACTGGGCATGGCTTCCCTCTTTGCGACCATTGGTTTTTCTATAGAAATTGGAGCCTTAGTGGCGGGTGTGACCTTGGCTGTTTCTCCATTTGCCTATGAAATGGGGGCGCGCATGAAGCCGCTTCGCGATTTCTTTATTATCCTTTTCTTTATTTTGGTCGGCGCGCAAATGATGCTCAGCCAAATGGCGGTGCTCATTGTACCGGCACTTCTCCTCTCTGCATTCGTCCTCATTGGCAATCCGCTTATCGTCTATGTGCTTATGAATCTGCTCGGTTATCGTCCTCGCACTGCTTTTATGGCCGGCCTCACTGTGGCGCAAATCAGTGAATTCTCTCTCATTTTAATTGCCCTTGGCGTGAGTCTTGGTCATATCGATACAAGCGTCGCTTCTCTTGTTACCCTGGTAGGCATTATTACGATTACCTGTTCTTCATACCTCTTCCACTATGCCGACACCCTCTATACTATCTCTGCCCCTCTCCTAAAACTGCTTCGTATTCGCAAGCACCATCATCGCGAACCAAAAAATGATATGCGTGGTGCCGATATTATTATTTTTGGATACGATCGCGTAGGCTACGATTTTGTGCAGGCCGCTGAAAAGATTACGAGCAATTACACCGTGGTCGACTTTAACCCTCAATCTATTGAGCGTTTGCAGGAAGCAGGTATTCCGTTCCGCTACGGCGATGCTGAGGATGTTGAATTCCTGCAAGACATTTCATTTGGCGGAGCGCGTCTGGCCGTTTCGACCATTCCTGACTTTAAGGTGAACTTGCTATTGGTGAAATTTTATAGAAAGCACAATCCGAGTGGCATTATTATTGTCATCTCGCATGATATTCGCCATGCAAAGGAGCTCTATTTGGCGGGCGCCTCGTACGTGGTTATGCCGCACTACCTTGGCGCACGACATGCAGCAGAGCTTATCTCTCGGCACGGTTTTGATGTAAGCAATTTTGAAAAAGTGCGCAATGAGCACTTGGCGCACCTCACTAAAAGAGAAAGTAAAAGGTAAAGGGTAAAAAGGAAAAAATCAGAACGAGAGAGGCAGAAGGGGGACGAGGAATAAAATCAGCGAAAAAGTCCCTGGAGATGTAACGCTAAACTCCTCCGTACTTTTTACCTTTTCCCTTTTACTTTTTACTTTCCTTTGGAGTCTCCCCAAACTCGAGGCAGACTGAATTGAGGCAGTAGCGCTGCCCTGTTACTGTTGGTCCATCGTCAAAAACATGCCCTAAGTGTGAGCCACAGGTGGCGCACACTACTTCGGTGCGATGCATACCGTGACTATTGTCATCAATATGACGCACAGCACCCGGCAATGCCTTATCAAAACTTGGCCAGCCTGTACCTGAATCAAATTTTGTATCCGAAGCGAACAGTGCTGTATCGCATACCTTACAGTGGTACGTGCCATCGCGCTTTTCTTTGAGGAGTGCGCCCGTCCACGGAGCCTCAGTCCCCTTTTCACGAAGCACTTTATATTCTTCAGGGCTAAGCTTTTTTATTTTTTCGTCTATAGGTGATGCCATAGGTGTATTTGTTGTGTGTGCGTGTTTTATTTTTTAAATTTTATTTGCGGCATTCCGTGCTAAGAGATCGGCGAATTTTTTCTGTACTTTTTCTAATTTCGGATTGATGACCAATTCACAGTAAGGGGCGCCTGGATGTGTAGCGTAATAATCCTGATGATAGTCTTCAGCCGGATAAAAGGCCTCATATGGAAGGAGCTCTGTGACAGCGCCTTCAATATCAGCGAGCGCCGCTTTGGCTGCTTGCTCTTGTGCAGGTGTTGTATAAAAAATCACCGAGCG
>CAZKGX010000043.1:3436-5549 GCA_964552645.1 uncultured Candidatus Saccharibacteria bacterium | reverse complement strand
TCGAATGCATCCGTGTGTTCGCGTGGGGTGTAGTGGAAGCTTACAACATTGAATCTAATTTCGCCTCTTGGTGTATTGAGTGGAATGGGGTGCTTCGGCACCTCTATGTCCGGCTCAAAATCCAGGAAGCGGAAGTACTTCAGCATGGGTGCCCAACTCTTTGCAACATTTCGCTGTATGTGGCTTATGTTGTTGAGTGTGCCAAGCGCACCATTGACCCACATAACAGTCGTCACAAACATCCCTGCTGTGAGGTGACCGGTAAAGGCGAGGTGTGCACTAAGACCTAAGCACAGTACCTGTGTACAGATAATGAGCCACTGTCCTCCTTGAAACCAGGTGACGTAGGAGAGCCATGCGGGCTTTCCGATAGTGGCCTGGCCATCGATGCTGAGGTCGCATTCGCGACACATTCGCCGTTCTTGGGCATGTGTGTAGACCACTGAGGAGTGACTCATGACCTCATGGTTCTTTTTGCCCGAAAGATTACCGAGCTTATCCAGCTTGCGGAAGCGCGGAATGAATCCCTTATTGTACTTGATGGTGTAGATAGAGAATCCCACCATCACTACGAGTACCACAAGACCCACTTGCCATGCGGCATAGAGCAACATGATAAGAGGAAAGGCAAGACTACTTGCCACAGGCACAAGCTCATATATCGCCATATTCACCATGCCCGCCACAGCTGCCTGGCCTTTGCTGATCACACTTTGCTTGATTGCAGAGTGGCCAAGCTCATGCTGGCCCATTGAGATACTGAAGTACTTGCTCATCGACACCTGATTGAGGTGCCGATTGAGCTCGTAATCGATCTTCCTTATCTCGTAGCGTTCTCGAAACAAAACGAGCGCACTGCGAGATAAGCCGATGCCTAGCCAGAGGCCCAGCGCCACGAGCACGCCACTGTGATCTTTGGTACTCACCGCACCGATAATCTTCCCGTAAATGATCGGGAAGCAGGTGCTCAGCCCGTTCTGCACGAGCAGGAGTATCAGTACGACGGTCAGAGGACGATGGAACGGGCTACTCAAGGTCCATATCCGACGGACCAATCCTAGCTTGTCTCGTCTTTTTGTCATATATCAATGAACTGTTTCTGGTGCGTTGAGGCACCGGTTTGTGGTTGTGTTTTCGAAAAAAAGAAGCCCCGACATGGTATATGCGGGGGTATAGATCCACCACTATTTTAACATACATATATATAGGTGTAAAGTACTGTGTTTTTATATAAAACAGCCGCTCTCCCGGCCAGACTTGCCTTTTTTGGCGCTTTCGGGTACTATGTTCCCACTATGGCATTTGCAGTAATTCACACCGGCGGCAAGCAATACAAGGTTGCAGCAGGGGACAGCATTAAAGTTGAGAAGCTCGCGGACAAAGCTCCGGGCGACCAGGTCGTTTTCGACAAGGTTTTACTCGTTGATGATGGTACTACCACCACCGTTGGAGCCCCTTATATCAATGGCGTTTCTGTAAAGGCTACCTACGAGGCACACGGTCGCAATGCAACCGTTGAAGTCATTAAGTACAAGCAGAAGAGCCGCTATTTCAAGAAGAATGGTCATCGCCAGCCTTGGAGCAAGGTAAAGATCGATAGCATCAAATAATCAGAAAAGGTAGAGCAGTAGAAAGTAAAAGAAAAGGCGAGTCGCAAGGCTCGTTTTTCTTTTGTGTGCTGTATGACGCATCTTGTCTTTTCTCCTCCTTTTTACTACTATGCGGGCATATGAGTTCCTCACATATTGGCGCTTCCTCAAGGGGCGCAAGACCACCTTGGATGCAGCAGCTTCTGATTTTGTTGGGCACTGCAGCGGTGGTTACTGTTGTCCTCATCCGCTACGGCGGTGTTCACACCATCAGCGAGGCAGATCGTTCGCGGGTGGAGAGACAAAGGACCAATACCTTCGATCATCATAAGCCGACGGTGGTCGTTACCACCAATACGATGCAGAGATACCCTCCCAGTATAATCTGCAATCAGTAGTCTGTCTTTCGAATCTTCAAAAAGACCTTCCCCGTGGAAGGTCTTTCTTTTTCTTCACTTCTTACCTTCCTAGTGCCTCCTTGTTAAGGCGCTCTTTAAGGTCTCTTGATCGGCGTATTCAAGTTC
>CAZKGX010000043.1:1833-3426 GCA_964552645.1 uncultured Candidatus Saccharibacteria bacterium | reverse complement strand
AGCAGCAAGGCCGCGTGCCAGGGTAGAAATAATGACATCAGGACGGGCGTCTTTGTACGTAGAAAGCACTTCGCGGAGATGGCTGGCCGTATAGTCGCCTTCAGGGGTGGGATTCAAAGCAATAATAATCTCTTTCAGATGCGGGGTGTCGGCGATGAGGGTCTCCAGCTCGCGTATGCGGATTTTGGTATGACCTTCTTCATCGCCAAAGGTAAGGGTGCCACCAAGAATAAAATAGTGCCCATCATATGAATGCGTCTTTTCCATTTTCTCAAGATCAGCCTCACGCTCAACAATCATGAGGGTGTGTCCTCTTTCTGTATTGCTACATATGGTACACATGCTGTCCTGTGCTGACGCAGCGCTTTGTCCTGGGTGATGATGGCTGCTATGGCTATGACCTTTCTTTAATTCAAAAAATCGTCCGCAGCGCATACAGGTGGCAATGGCAGCATCAAGGGCCTGAATACGTTCGGCCAATTTCCTTCGGGCACCGCTTTGTTCGCGCAAGAGATGGTAGACAAAACGACGGGCTTGGCGCGGGCCAATCCCAGGAAATCTACGGAATAATTCTGCTAATTCATCAATGGAGCCCATGGCTAGAAAAGTAAAAGGTAAAAAGTAAAAGGTAAAAAGTAAAAGGTAAAAAGTAAAAAGTAAAAGGGAAGAGGTCAGATGAGACAGAACGAGCTGAGACGGGACAAAAAGGAGCGAGGCGAGACCAGATAGTCTGAAAGGAGGTATAGACATCACTCTCCCGCACCTTTTCCTTTTTACCTCTTACCTTTTACTTTCCCTATTATAAGCTAATCCCTAATAACCGCAGCACAATGCCTGCGAGCGGATCGGCCGTGGTGCCATAGACCATAACACCACCAAGAAGTCCTGTGAGGGTGATGGCAATAAGGCCACAGAGGGCAAGTACAAAAGCAATAATGCGATTGCAGAGCACTCCCTGAATAATGTGGACCACTTTGCGTATGGCCGCCGAGGTAATTTTCCCTGTCTGACAGAGTGTCGTATCAATCCAGGCTGCTATTTCTCCAAGGAGCAATGCGGCAAAGATCCAGGTCGCACTATCAGCAAAGAGTGAATGCATTTCCACTACTTGGCGTGGCGGATGGACGAGGTGCTCGGCCGTTTCGCCTGTTGAGCTTGCTATAAATGCACCAATGACACCAACGACAAGCAGAGCGCGCTCAATCTGCCTCCAGGCAACATTGGGCAGCCAGCGCGGAAGAGGAAGGATTTTAATAATTGCATAGAGCAGCAAAAAAGCGATGGGGAAGTGCACAAAAAGGGGGTGGATATTCATACTGCAAAGTATAACGTAGGGAAAGTAAAAGGTAAAAGGTTAAAGGTAAAAAGTGAGAATAAAAAACCACCCCCGACCGCATCGGGGGTGGCGTGGTGGCATGGCACCTACTCAGGTCAAACGAAGGGCTGCAGCACGGATAAGGGGTTCGACACGTTCTCTCATCTCGTGGTGGAGCGATAAGATACCATTGACCAGGATTTGTAGTAGTTCGTGTGTGGCGATGACCGAATTCATACCGAAAAGGTACTCCTCATCCCTTCCTGTGCGGTAGATAC
>CAZKGX010000043.1:0-1823 GCA_964552645.1 uncultured Candidatus Saccharibacteria bacterium | reverse complement strand
TGGTGCGTCCCATTGGATGGGTCGTTGTCTTTGTGATACGTCCAGCTTTCAAAGCAAAACACAGGATCCCCTCTCATGACGGTACCATCCCAATTGACACACCACCCCCACTCACCCTTCACTCCTCTTATCAAGCGTGTGTTTGTAGATATTGCTCTGGCGTGCTGTTGTGTCCGCAGAAGCAAGCTCTCCATGAGAGTAAGGGTTCGATGAATCTCCCGCTTCATGAGGTCGATGTTTGTCGAGCCCAACATCAATGTGCTGACCAATACCTGCGTTTTTTTGGTTGTCGTTTCCATAATCCCATCTCTGGAATACCCTCTCGGGTGGTTTTGGTTGTGAGCATCTCTGCTCGGTTCATTATCAATATTAACACTAAAATATGACAGAGTCAAATATACCAGGATAAAACCCTTGTCTCGTCTCGTCCCTGTCCCGTTCTGACCTTTTACCTTATACTTCTTACCTTCTACTTTTCGTGCTAGAGCCCCTCGGCAAATGAGCCGAAATCATTCTTTTCAATACTATGGAAGGTGGTGCGCTTATCGTCGAAGAAGAGTTCGACCATGCCGGTAGGACCGTTGCGATGCTTTTCAATCATGATTTTGGCAATGCCAGGGCGGCCTGAGTCTTTATTTATTTTATCTTCACGATGAATGAACATTACAAGATCGGCGTCTTGTTCAATAGAACCAGAGTCACGCAAGTCAGAGAGGCGAGGTTCACCACCGCGTTGCTCCACGGCACGGGAAAGCTGTGAGAGGGCGAGGACGGGCACATCGAGTTCGCGAGCAAGCTGCTTCAATGAGCGTGAAATTTCAGTCACTTGCTGGACCACATTGTCATTTGAGCGGCTATGTACGGGCACCATCAATTGGAGATAATCCACGATAATAAGGCCGAGATTTTTCTCGCGCTTCAAGCGGCGACCGACAGAACGCATTTTGAGAATATTTGAGCCTGGCTGATCATCAATATAAATAGGGGCCGAAGAAAGACGCGACATTGCATCACCAATACGAGTAAAGTCTTCTTCAACGGAAAGATTTTGACCAGTGCGAATTTTCCAGGATTCGACATTGGATTCTGCGGCAAGCATACGCTGTACGAGCTGCTGGGCGCTCATTTCGAGAGAAAAGATACCCACTGAGGTGCCATGTTGCAAAGCAGACTTGCGCGCAATATCGAGGGCCAAAGAGGTTTTACCCATAGAAGGACGGGCCGCAAGGATAATGAGATCAGATTTCTGGAAGCCGGCGAGCTTATTGTCGAGCTCTTTGAAGCCGGTATAGACACCGCGAATCTGATCTTTGGTCTTATGCAAATAGTCGAGATGCTCCCAGGCTTCAGCGAGGGTAGAACCAAGCTCTACTACCTTTCGAGCGGAACCGCTTTGACTCACGTCATAGAGGGTCTTTTCGGCGCGATCAAGGAGCTCTTCGAGATCAGTGGCTTCGTCGAAGCCCATGCGGGCAATTTCATCGGCGGCAGTGATGAGGCGGCGAAGCTGATGCTTGCCACGGACAATGTGGGCATAGTGATCAACGTGCGTTGAAGAAGGCACAGAAGCTGCAAGTTCTGCAATAGTACCGGCACCACCGGCGCGTTCGAGCAATCCTACTTCACCAAGACGCGTCGAGAGCGAGACAACATCGACAGGCATACCCTTAGCAGCCAGTTCGAGCATAGTCTCAAAAATAATACGATGGCGATCAGCATAAAATGCATCACCGACGACGATTTCAGAGACATCGTGAATAGCTTCAGGGCGCATAAGCATTGATCCAAGCAATGCGCGCTCTGAATCAAGTGAATGTGGCGGC
>CAZKGX010000042.1:4120-6179 GCA_964552645.1 uncultured Candidatus Saccharibacteria bacterium | reverse complement strand
GTACCGCGCTCCTTCATGCGCTTTTTTCCTTCTTTTTGCTGATCGAGCAATTTATTTTTACGACTGACGTCACCGCCATAGAGGTGGCCGATAACGTCTTTCTTCATAGCAGAGAGGGTGCGAGAAGAGATAATGCGGCCGAGGGCTTTGCCTTGGATTTTGGTAGCAAACATTTGGCGTGGCAAAATGCCATGCAGTTTTTCGACCGCTTTTTCGGCTTCTTCTTCGACACGACGACGAGAGACGACGCGAGTGAAGGCGGCAACAGGCTCATCGGCGACCAAGAGCTCGAGCTTAACCACATCGGCATCGCGCATTTGGCCAATTTGATAGGAGAGCGAAGCGAACCCTGATGAAATGCTTTTTATTTCATCGAAAAAGTTGCGCATCAATTCGCGAAGTGGCATTTCTACGGTAATGGCATTGCGATCACCGCTAAATGACTCTGTCTCCCCTATTTCTGCTTCATGATCGTAAAGGAGCTGCATAATAGGACCAAGGTACGCAGAAGGAGTAATGATTTTGAGACTGACCCATGGCTCGCGAATCAAAGTGATCTCTCCATAATCAGGCAAAAGGGCCGGCGAATAGACCGTACGCTTTTGGCCGCGACGATCGTGCACTTCATAGGTAATAGATGGCGTGGTCACCACCAGCTCAAGTGAAAATTCGCGACGCAAACGCTCAGTAATGATTTCCAAATGCAACATACCGAGGAAACCGCAGCGGAATCCACGACCAAGGGTGCCGGATGATTCTTCTTCAAAGGTAAATGCAGAATCCGAAAGACGCAAACGCCCAAGACCCTGGCGCAATGTATTAAAATCGTCCTGACTTTCTGGATAGACGGAGGCCCATACCACCGGCTTTGGCGACATATACCCCGCAAGACCCGGCACTTCATCGCGCTTCACATCGCGATCAAAGACAATGGTATCACCCACACTAGCAATACCTGGCTCTTTAATACCGGTCACGATATAACCAATTTCACCAGCAGAGAGCGATGCAGCAGGTGTTTCCTCGGGAGTAAAGACACCTGTTTCAATCGTAATAAATGAGCGGCCGGCCGCCTTAAAGGCAAGCTTATCCAAACGCTTGGTCGAACCGTCCATAACGCGCACATAGATAATAACACCGGTATGATTTGAATATTGAAAATCAAAGACCAGCGCACGAAATGGTGCCGGGCTCAGCGTCGCAGCAGAGGCCTTGCCCGCACGATGGAGCGCAGCGTCATCTGAGGCACGCTCTTCTTCAAGGGCCTCTCTCGGGGCAGGAATACGCGCTACAACGGTATCGAGGAGCTCTTTGACGCCCTGACCAGTACGGCCAGAACATTCCATAATCTCTGCAATATCGCAACCAAGGAGCTTTGCAATTTCTTCTTTGACCTCAGGCACGCGCGCAAGCGGCGAATCCACCTTGCTCACTGCAGGGATAATGACGAGCCCTGCTTCACGCGCCATTGAGAGTGTAGAGAGTGTTTGTGCCTGCACACCCTGCGTTGCATCCACCAAAAGAATAGAGCCTTCTACGGCCTTGAGGGCACGCGATACTTCATAATAAAAATCCACGTGGCCAGGCGTGTCGATAAGATTTAAAATGTATGGCTCCTCCCCCGGCTTCGCTTCATACTGCATGCGCACCGGCTGCATTTTTATGGTAATGCCACGCTCTTTTTCGAGCTCCATGCTGTCGAGCACCTGGGCACGCATTTTGCGATCCTCAATGGTATGGGTAATTTCAAGCATGCGATCGGCAAGTGTCGATTTTCCATGGTCAATATGAGCAATGATGCTGAAATTGCGTATGCGGCGTATGTCGTTCATGCTATTGCTATAAGGCCCTCATAGTAGCGGAAATAGGCCACGGTGTCGAGCAAGGTAAAGGGTAAAGGGTAAAGGGTAAGAAGTGGAACCCGCCTCGTCTGTACCTTTTTCTTTTTTCTCTTACTTCCATACTTACATACTTACATAGTTCCATACTTTCCCTTAGAGCTGCCCTTCTCCCATATCGGCAACTACCGGCGCGCCGCCAGGGCCAGCCTTGGCCACTG
>CAZKGX010000042.1:0-4110 GCA_964552645.1 uncultured Candidatus Saccharibacteria bacterium | reverse complement strand
AGATATAGACTTTAATACCTTATCGAACCCTGGAAGTAATCGTAATTTATTAATCTCTCTTAAAGTAAGCCACTTATAGTTCTCCGCCTCCCAATCGAGTGCAACAGAATCTGTCTTTACCTCTACTAACACAGGATGCACAATCCATGTCTTTTTATATTTCTTTTCTTCTTGGTCAAAAATTGCTCCTATTTGGATTTTCTTGATGTCACTTTTTCTGATTCCCAGCTCTTCTTGTAGTTCGTTATAGACTTTCTGATACACATCTTTATCATCATCAAGAAAACCGGAGATACCGTTCCAATAATTAGGGTAAAAGGTAAGTGTTGCACTGCGTTGAACAACTAAGAATGTATTCTTGTATCTTAAAACGCAGTTGATAACCGGCGCCCATCGTATGTTTGTAAAATCAACTTGTCCGGGTTTTGCTTTAAATACGGGTCTTTTCATGTTTTTTATACGATACCCTAAGAAACCCCTTACTTTTTTCTCTTACTTCCATACCTACATACTTCCATAGTTCCATACTTTCCTTTAGAGCTGTCCTTCTCCCATATCGGCAACTACTGGTGCGCCGCCAGGGCCAGCCTTGGCCACTGCAGCAGCACTGCCCCGTCCGATTTTCATATGAAGCGTGCGCCACATTTCGGCAATCTCTGTATTGCCCATAACGTAGAGCGAACCGATTGCCACAGCAATACCGAGTATGCCCGCAGAGAGGCCCTGCAAAAAGACACCGATCAAGGTCGTAAGGCCGAAAATATCAACAAAAATATCGAGGCCAAAATAGGCCGTAACACCAAGGAGGAGTGATGCAATGAATGATTGCATTGCCGAAAGCACAATGCCGCCACCCATTTTTCCATGCTCTTTGCGAAAAACAATCCAATGAAAGAGCAGATTCAAAAACATACCAAATGAATAGGCCAGCGCCAAAATCAAGACGCCACTATCAAGGCCGGCCACGCGCAGCAATCCTTTCACCGAGAGTGCAAGATCTGGGAAAAGGCCGGATGCACCGGAAAGAAACCATGCGGCGATGACAATAAGAGCAGCGGCAGCCACATTGGTAATGAGGGCGAGCATTGTTTTGCCATGCGCATAAAAGGCCCGGACAAAGAGCAATACGAGGCTTTGCGGTATGAGAGATACGACGAAGATGGCCAGCGCAGCAGCGGTCAATCGTGTATCTGTCCAGGTAAAGAGCGGACTAGCACCAAGCACCACGCGAACGATTTGCGCGCGCAACACCACGAAAAGCGCTACCACCGGCAATGACCAAAATACAATGTGCCGCGCCGCCGCACGCATGCGATTCATAAATTCAGCAGTATCGCCGCCAGCGGCCAGCTTCGACAAAATAGGAAAAGCGGCGGCAGAATAACTTACCCCGATAATAGAGAGCGGCACCGATTGCAGATTAAAAGCGAGATTGAAGATGGCGATAGAACCGGCGGCCATAGTCGAAGCAATAGCGACCAAGAAAAAAGTGGCCATTTGATTGGCAGAGAGAGCGACGGTGCGCGGCAACGATACGGCCATTACCCGGCCAACCATGCGCCAATCAATAGCCGTCGTAAATGCCGGCGTCAGTTTTTTGTAGGAAATCCACGGCACTTGCACCGCAAAGTGTAAGAGCGCACCCAAAGCCACACCCCAACCGAGACCAGCCATGCCCCATATATCGTAGAAGAAGAGTATACCTATCAAAATACCCGCATTATAAAGGAGCGGCGTGACACCATAGAGGAAAAAGCGGCCATTGATCTGTGTAATACCTGCAATGAAGTTCGAGAGACCGAGGAAAAACGGCGAAAGGAGCAAGATGCGCGAGAGCAAAATGAGCTGCGGCAAAGCCTCGGCTCCAGCATTACCTGCGGCAAACCCTGGAATGAGGCGTGGAATCAGTTCTGGCATACACCAAAATGCCGCCAGGCTCACCATAACAATAAGGCCGAAAAATACCGTAAATATTTGATTGATGAAGTGCTTCACTGCCGCATCACCCTTCTTCATATGCTCAGCCAAAAACGGAATAAGCACTGAGACAGAGAAAAGCGATGCCACTGAAGCGAAAATGAGATCGGGAATACGGAAGGCTGCATAGTAAATATCCAGCACATGCCCTGCCCCGAAATGGTGTGCGAGCAAACGATCGCGCACGAGGCCCATGATTTGCGAAGCCACCGCAAAGAAAGCAAGAAGATATGCCGCCTGGTGAAGGCCGTTTATTTCTTTGCTGAAAAAAGAGAGGATGCGGCGGCCAATGCTAGTTTTCTTTCACAGGAAGACCTTTCTTTGCAGCGGGCTTTGCTGTCGTGCCCGTTTTAGTCGACGATGAGGTAGGAGCGCCCTGAAGAGCATCCCGACCGGCAGTGAGGTTTGCGATGATAGCCTTTATGTCATTATTGTCAGGATTTGATTCAGCGATAGTCTTGAATTGCTCAAGCGCTTCAGCACGTCTTCCTACGGTTGAAAGGCTGAGACCGAGGAAGTAGCGGGCATTGGCATAGTCTTTATTGAGCGCCACCGCACGACTCAATGCTTCAATAGCACCCTTATAGTCCTTATCAGAATACTTGAGATAGCCGAGCTGGAAGAAAATAGTTGGATCTGAAGGCTTCAAGAATGCCACCTGCGACACAGAAGCGATAGCGTTTTTGAGATTCCCTTCGCTGATTGAGAGCTGTGAATCGAGGAAAAGGGCTTCGCTATAATTTGGCTTCAAGGCCAATGCCTTTCCAATCCAAGTGCGAGCGACAGTGAAGTCTTTTTTGTCCGGCTTACTTGCCTCGAGGCGCGCCATAATGAGCGGCAAAGACGGCTTGTACGGAGCGAGGCTGATGGCCTTGGTATAGGCAGACATAGCATTGTCATAAGCACCGCCATAGCCAAGCGGCATCACCCCTTCATAGACGCCACCGAGGGCAATCCAATTTTCATAATTATCTGGATTTTCAGTAATGGCCTTGCTAGCGAAATCGAGAGCGTCCGTCAAAAGTGGCGAGAGCTGAGCGGCCACTTGCTCACGAGTAAGTTTATTACCCTCAGCATCGACGCCGCCGGAATTGTTGATACTACTCAATAATGCGGCGATCTTTGAGACCTGCAAATCCACCATGGTGCGATAGAGCATATCGGATGTCTCATATGCCAAAGCACTCTTCAAAGCAACCTCCCCTTCTTCAACCTTGCTTGCTGCGAAGGCAGTATACGCACGGCTCAAGGCCGCTGAACTCAGGACTTTATTGCATTCAACAACAGCAACTGCGCCCGTACCAACGAGGGCTGTAATGAGGAGCAAAACCCAAGCGAAACTTGCACGAGGACTCTCACGATACATGAATTTCTTTTCAGTAATAATGCCCTGCTGGTATAAGAGAGCCAAAAAGATGCCAGTGAAAAGGAAAGCGAGCGCGGCCATAGTAATGCTCGATACATAGAAGAATTGGAAGACCCACAAGTAGAGGGCGCCGAGGAATGATGAGGTGAGAAGGTAGCGAGAGAATGAATCGCTCGTATGCATAACCACTGCCTTGAGGCCAACGTAGAAAAAGGCAATAAAGAAGGCGAGCAAAGCCAAGGTGCCCAGGATACCTGTTGTCACCACGTAGGTAGGCACTAAGCCACGAGCATAAGCAAAGACATTATCCCAAAACTGACTCTGATTGACATCGCTTGGTGTATTTTGCAACCAAGCCTGACCGAAGAGCTGCGGCCCCGTGCCAAAGATCGGATCCTTTGCCCATACATGCTTCATCAAAAAGGCCGTATGGCTAAAACTTGGCGACACTTCTATTTGGCTAATCGCAAAGCGCGTTGAGATATGATTGTAAATCCAGCCATGAATCTTTGAACCTGTGGCCAGGAATAAAGCACAAACAACAAAAACAATCACAATAGGCACTGAGATGCGGCGGCGAATAGCATAGAGATACAGCCCGCCAATGAGCGCGCCGATAGCAATCGGAATAAGGGTATAAGAGAAGTTAATAGTTGCCACGAACAAAAGCGAAATGACAAGCGCAATCCACGCTATGATTTTGAAGGTGCGATTGAGGAAATGCGATGCGAGGGCGACCACAGAGAGAAGTGAGGTTAAGCCAAAGA
>CAZKGX010000041.1:3771-6289 GCA_964552645.1 uncultured Candidatus Saccharibacteria bacterium | reverse complement strand
CACCATGAGCGTGATTTCCATTTTCCTCCAGCTCTATAAGAGCAGTATCTTTTGATCCACCTTCACTTATATCGCTCACAATGACACCTTTCCACTCTTTGTTTTTTGGGGAGGCATATTCCCGCGCACTGTATATGTGGCGCCATGCATGGAGAGAAAGCATGTATCCCATACCGATACACGGCACAATAAGCAATATACCCAATAGAAAACGGATGCACACAGGCTTCCATTTTGGAAACAGGACAGCCACACAAAATAGAGCCGTCCATAAAACAGCTAAAGCCATTCCCCATATATCTATTGCAATACCGATCTCATGCGCGCCCAATACTCCACCCGCAGTAAATGCTCCCACCAAAATGTATACCATGGCACCCCACCATCATAGCGCGCAGATGATGAAGAACCGCTCAAATAAAAATAAAGAAACTATGAAAAATATATAAAATCCTTAGCCCGACCACTCCGCAATAAGAGAGCGCTCTTCTTCGGGGCTAAACACTTTTTTAAAACGAGCGCCCGAAACACCGTCAACTCTTTTTTTGCACTCATCCCAGGTGGCATGTGATACCACTTTCCCCTCCACTGCACTTACATATGCATAGGCGGCACGAGTGCTGCCGCTTTTTTTCTTTTTCTTTTTTTCCAAAGCATCTGGAGAGAGAGCGATGGCATCGCCTCGCAGTATGCCTTGGAGCGAGCCTTCAAGGGCATATCCTTCAATCGGACCATCGTAGAGCTCGATAGCACTTTCATCGGCGGCCGATGTTGCAATCACATCACAACGTTCATTCAAAGGATGCCCTGCATGACCAGGCACGACCTTCCAGTGAATAGTGCGGCCCGACAATGCCATATCCATGTCCTGCCATAGATCTTGATTGAGCACATCATCCTGCGTAGCAGTCTTCCAGCCGCGAGATTTCCAACCAAAGAGCCATGCTGAGGCGCCTTTTGCCAGATAGGTTGAATCGGTGAAGACGGTAGCAACTGCGCCTTGAGGGAGCTTTGAAATGGCGCGCAATGCCGCAGTAATTTCCATTCGAGTGTTAGTAGTATCGTTCTCACGACCACCAATTTCGGTGACCTGAACACTTAGAGCCCCTTCGGCGCCCACAGGACCAGCAATAATAGCCGCCCACCCTCCAGGTCCCGGATTGCCGCGAGATGAACCGTCCGTGAAAATAAACCACGATGCAGCTGTATTCATATGATGTGTATTCTACTCTGTAACGTCCTCCAATCGCAAACGTAATTCGGGTCGCATTTTGAAAAAACTTTTTTCAAGCGTGCCAATAAGTACCGCTCGCCCACCCTGCGTAAGGGCATGCCCTGCGGAAAATGCAGCCGACGGATCTTTGCCCTTAAAAAAAGCTATGGCCTTAGCATTGCCTCCGGGCATAGAAGGGGCTTCAAAGGTAATTTCAAGATGTGCATTATCACGACCAAATGTACGAACCTCAGCAATCTGCGCGCCGCGAATCAAGAAAAGGGGCTTCGGATTCCCAACACCAAACGGAGCAAGTGGAGCCATAGCATCATAAAGTGCCCACGCAAATTCATGCGGCTGTATCTCTACATCGATCATTTTGACTGCACCAGCAGCAGTAGCACCTTCGGCAGCATCGCCCTTTCCCTCTTTACTCTTCTCTGCAGCATCAGTCAAAAGTGTTTCCAAAAAAACAGCTTTCTCGACGGTACAGGCAAAGCCGCCAGAATGTTCATGCCCACCAAATTGAGCGAATGTACCGGGCGAAGCAGCGTCGACAGCGTGCATCAAAGCGTGCACACTCTGATGGCCGCCAGAGCGACAAGAACCGCGCACCAATCCCTCCCCATCACGACCCCAAAGAAAAACGGGCCTGCCATATTCTTCGGCACATGTATTTGCAGCGAGGCCGAGCAGAGAAGGTTTCCAATCGGTGTGCCCGAGCACAAGCACGGGCGGCATAGCAGCAGGCCCATTCCAACGCTCGCGCACAACGCTTTTTATATGCTTTACCATACTCGCCACTATTCCTTTGCGCTCATTATTTATTTCATCGAGATGCTTGGCGCGTACAGCAGCTTCCCCCTCATCGGTAGCGGCAAGCACTAGGAAAGCGTCCATTGGATGCCCCATGCGCGAAGCAGCATTGATGCGCGGACTAATACTAAAGCCAATATCATCTTCGCTCATAAAACGCTGCTTAATGCCCACAATTGAGCAGAGACGGGTGAGGCCAATGCGAGGCGTCTTACGGAGCACCAACAAGCCATAGTACGCAAGGACGCGATTTTCTCCGGTCAGAGGCACCATATCGGACAAAGTGCCGATGCCTACCATATCGAGAAGCCATTTCTCCCAGCCATCCTTTACCGGTTTCCCCTCAGCATCAAGGAGGCCGCGCTTTTTGTATTCCTCAATCAGTGCACATACAAGCTTATACGCCATAGCAGCGCCACAGAGCATTTTTTCTGGATAGGCGCAGTCGGCTTGTTTTGGATTCAAAATAATATCAGCAGCTGGCAACAC
>CAZKGX010000041.1:0-3671 GCA_964552645.1 uncultured Candidatus Saccharibacteria bacterium | reverse complement strand
TATAACACCGCCCGGTATACCATCGGCATCATAGTCGCTAAAAATGACGATATGTTTCTGTTGTGCAATATGATCGAGAATCATATCGACCGCTTCACGCATACCCTTAAGGAGCCACGGACTATGGGTGTGTTTCTCATAATGAGGCTCCAAAAACGCCGCGACCAGTGCAGGATCACCATGCGGATCTATGCCGCGCAATGACATGAGATGTGCGCGTGTATCAGAAAATGTCCGTGGATGGAGGCTATAATTCACCACCTTAGTATACCCTAGCCGCAGGGCGAGACGAATTGACTCTCTCGATATACAATAGCGGTATGCATACAACACCTCACCCAAACAATTGTATTTTTTGTAAGATCGTAGCCAAAGAGATACCTGCGGAAATCGTCTATGAGGATGCGCATTTTCTGGCTTTCCTTGATATTCGCCCTCTTTCGCCTGGACATACGCTCATTATTCCAAAAGAGCATTATCGTTGGGTTTGGGATGTGCCGACATACACAGCCTATACAGAGCTCGCACGCACTATTGCTCTAGCACTTCGCGGTGCATTCAATACTGCATCAGTATGGAGCAAGGTGGTTGGCGAAGAAATCGAGCATGCGCACATATGGGTCTTCCCTCATCCAAAAGAAGCCATTGGTGATAAGAATAATTTTAAAGAAAATGCCGAGCGTCTTCGCCAGGCACTTGCTTCTCTTTCATTAAAATAAATACAGTCTCCTTTACAGACTCCTCTTCAAGGCTTCTATGCCAGGCAAAGTGCCACTTGTCAGATAATCAAGCATTGCGCCGCCGCCCGTAGAGACGAATGAGAATGCGCCCTTGGCAATTTGATCTGCGGCCACAGCAAGTGTATCTCCTCCTCCAAGAACACTAAAGAAAGGCTTTTGTGCGGCTTTACGCTTATTCCCCTCCTCTGCAATGGCATTTGCTAATGCCAATGAAGCGGCTGAGAAGCCTTTTTCATAATTACCAAGTGGACCATTCCATACCACCGTATGAGCGGTGGCGATTTTTTCGGTAAGAAAAGCGATTGTCTGCGGACCAGCGTCACAGATAATATCTTCGCTCAATATTTCAGCAGGTGGCACGGTCTTGTGATTCCCTTCTGGAGTTGCGACTATCATATCGATAGGTGTGGCAAATGCGGGACTACGAGCAATAAGCCCCATACGATCTATGTCGAGCGGCTCTTTTGATACAAGAGAGCGCCCCACATCGCGTCCATCCATGACAAAGAAATCATTTGCCAAGGCCCCGCCCACAAATAATGTATCCGCCTTATCGAGGAAGCGCTCAACCAAAGGCATTTTGGTGCTGAACTTTGCGCCGCCGAGAATAAAGACAAATGGGCGCTCTGGATGAAAAAGTTTTGATAGCTGCTCAACCTCATCGCGCATCAAGAAGCCTGCGTATGAAGGAAGGAGCGCGGCCAGGCCAACCACGGAGGCATGTTCTCTGTGAGAGACAGAAAATGCTTCATTGACATACATATCACCACAAGAAGCAAGCTCGCGAGCAAAATGCGTATCATTTTTCTTTTCACCTGGCCAGACACGGACATTTTCAAGCATAACGAGAGTGGGAGCAGCAGCTCCAGCAAGTGTGCTTCGAAACTCCTCTATCGTCGTAGCAAAACGAGGCTCATAGCAATTGTCACAGACTTTCTTGATAATGTAATCAAAAATAGGAGCCAAACATGGCGGTTTATTTT
Organism: uncultured Candidatus Saccharibacteria bacterium; assembly: GCA_964552645.1. Lineage (GTDB taxonomy): Bacteria > Patescibacteriota > Minisyncoccia > Phycocordibacterales > CAZKGX01 > CAZKGX01. Next base: position 1,948 of record CAZKGX010000041.1, on the reverse strand, counting down.
CTGTGTCCACCGCAGCCATAGTGGTAGGAGTGCTCTCTGAATGACCAAGCAGGCCAACCTTGGCTCCCTGCTTCAAGAGAGCTCGAATGGTCTTGAAACTTTGATCGAGGCGATAGGTATCGCGAATGCTACCATCCTCTAATATGGGCACATTTGTGTCTATACGCACCAAGACACGCACCCCTGATAGATTGTTATCAGGAAATAAAGGTGGCACAAAAGGTATGAGGTTTTCTTTTTCTGATGATGGCATGGTGGGCGACTATTTTTTCTTCTCTGAAAGCGCCAAAGGAGAAGCGGCGCTGCGTATAATGGCTGAAAATTCTTCAGGAATAAGACTCTTGCCGCCCACAAGCAGGCCGTCGGCCTCGCCTAATTCCATAATAGATGAAGCAATGGCAGGTGACACGGAGCCGCCGTACAAGACGGGTACCTTTGGCACTTCAGGACCATAGGTATCAGCGAGCACTTTGCGAATAAAGATTTTGGTCTCATGAATATCAGATGGCTTCATAGCGTCTTTATCGGTCTTCCCTATTGCCCAGACTGGCTCATACGCAATGATAAGTCGCGCCAATGATTTTGCTTCAACATGTGCCAGTGAAGCCTTGAGTTGATCGCGAATAGCATCAAGATAATGCCCTTGCCCATCGCGTACTTGCTCGCCGACACAGAGGATAGGCGTAAGACCAGCGGCCAAAGCAAGCTGCACTTTTTTGGCTACTTGCTCATTGCTTTCGCCGAGCTTAATACGGCGCTCTGAATGACCGACAATAACATGGGTGACACCAAGGCTGGCAAGCATAGGAGCAGCGACACTTCCGGTAAATGCACCTTCTTGCTCAAAAAAGACATCTTGGGCACCAAGGTATGCCTGTGGAGCGGTGATTTTGCCTGTAAATGCGGCCAAAAATGCATACGGCGGACAGACAACAGTGTTCACACCAAGAGGAGCACAATCAGTCGCTGCACGGCGAATGCCCGCCCAAATAGCAAGAGCTGCCTCCTTGGTCGGAGGGTTCATTTTCCAATTAGCTATAATGTATCGCGTGTGCTTAGCTGATTTGATTTTCTTCGGAGCGGTATGGGAGGCCTTCTTTTCTTTTTTCATACTGACCTTTCGTGCGGATGCTGTCTTGGGGTGTTGTTTCTTTTTCATATTTCGTACCATTATACCGTATAGATCTGCCCTCTCACCACTCTATTGTTCCTTCCAACCAGAAATGCCGTATCCTCCGCCCGATGGACCACTTGAGAAGAGTTGATTGACCAAGCCACTTTGATAAATAACCTGTGCAGAATTGTTGACCTGCAATTTATATGCTGTCACTTCCTTTAGACTAACGCTATTTGAAATATCGATGCGGCCTTTTGGCGCATAGAGGAGCAGGTTGCCGGAAACGCTGTTTGATACCACGATGGCACTATTGCCACCACCAAGAGAGGCTGAATTATTGCGAGAAATCATAAGAATATTTGAGTTGGAATCACCGGAACCGATGAATTGGGTGCTGTTACTCAAATATACGTTGCTGCTATTGGTACGATTGGTTGGATTATCCGCAATAATAAATACCCCCTGATCCCCGAGAGATGGGGACACCTTGATCTTAGCGGAATTACTGAAGTTAACCGTCCCTTTGACCCACAGTGGTCCTGTGAGGGTAAGAATGCCAGTGTTTGTCACGTAAAAATCACAATCTATTTTCTTGCTTCCAAGCGTCACATTACCAGTAATAATGTAAGGACACGGGGTAGTGATCGTGCCACCAGCAGCGGCTAGCACTTCCCAATCGTCAAGATCTGCCTCACTTATTGGCAAAGGTGCTGTTGGTTGATCGGCACTATTTGGATAGCGCGTACCAGCAACCGTATTGTTGGAATAACAGGTAACAGGACTTATAGCACAACCAAAATAGGCGTCGGCATTGATAGTAGAGTTGCGAAT
>CAZKGX010000040.1:0-6459 GCA_964552645.1 uncultured Candidatus Saccharibacteria bacterium | reverse complement strand
CCTCGGCGTCGACACGGACCCCTCCGCGGCGGCCAACTACACGTACGTCAACCCGTTGACCTATTGGGCGGACAACTCGTATGGTACGGCAGCCACCGCCAACGGAGCCGGTGTGGAAGGCGCATTCGGTATTTTGCCAGGCGCCACCATCGCCCAGCAATCCCAGAATATCGTCTTCGCCGGCCTCGATCCGAATATCGATGCGACGTGGTCCTACAACCTCTTCGCCGTTGCGGCCGGTGGCGACTTCAATTCCGCTCACCTCGCCAATGCGAAGATCGACGTCGTCGTCGGTCGCGGCGGAAGTGGTGGCACCAACGTTCCCGACAATGCCGCCACGCTGCCGCTCTTCGGTCTCGCCATGGTCGGCATCGCCGCCTATCGCAAAATCCAAGGACGTCGGCAGATCGCCCGTCACTGACAAGAAGCCTCGGTCGTCTGCCTCGCGCAGACAAAATGCACGCCGCCCGGATTGCTCCGGGCGGTTTTTTATTCCTTTATAACTTTTTATTACCTTACCCACAGGAAATCCTCATCCCCTTCTAATACCCCTTCCAAATACCAAAGGGCAAGCCCGCATAGTGCACAACAACATAAAGGAAGAATATATATCCAAGACTGCCGCATATAAGCACGAGCATACTTGTATTAATTATCTCCTGACGCCGCTTTTTTGCTTCATCAATAGTACAAATGCCTTTCTTTCGGCGAAAATAAAGAAAGAGGCTCCATACGAGCAGAATGAGCCCGACACCTCGAAATGCCCAGCGGTAGGTGCCATAGAATGTATCAGACAAAGATGCGGCAAACGTAGCCGTGGATAATCCCAGTGCCACCAAAATGAGTGGGCTAAGACAGCACAATGATGCCACCACAACAGGGATGCTGGTTATGCGTAGGAGATCTTTTATTTTCATATCTGTATTGTATCAAAGGTGATAAAATCATGACATGAACATACACACGCTATGGAAAAGCATATGCCTTTTAGCACTCATTATTGGAGGGGTGTGGATATATTCGTGGTACAAGGGACATTATGGACCCAGCGCCCTTGATACGACAGCCGTAGTGCATTCCATGGCAACATCCACCGATAGCGATATGGCCACCACTTCAATCGCCTATGTTGCGGGCGGCTGTTTCTGGTGCACAGAAAGTGACTTTGAAAAATTGCCAGGTGTTTTGGACGTTGTCTCAGGCTATATGGGTGGTACAAAAGATCATCCAACCTATACAGACGTTTCAAGCGGTGACACTGGCCACCGTGAATCGGTCAAAATTGTCTATGATCCGCAGAAACTTAGCTATAAACAACTTGTATTCTGGCTCCTTCGCCATAGTGATCCCACCGATGCGGATGGATCCTTCTTTGATCGTGGTACACAATACGCATCTGCCATTTTTTATAGCAATCAAACAGAAAAAACAGATGCTCTCACGGTGATTCAGAAAATAACGGCCCTTGAAATTTTTCCTAAACCAATTGTCACTGCAGTGTTACCCGCTGGTTCATTTTGGATTGCCGAATCCTATCACCAAGATTTTTATAGACAGAATCCAATCCGCTATCAGTATTATCGCAAAGGATCTGGTCGTGATGCCTATATAGCCTCTATTTGGGGGAGCACCACATTTGGCAGTAGTGAATATGATTATCTTTTTAATGAATGGAGGCGTACAAATACGTCGGGCACGCACGATATGCGTATGCCCGCTGCTTCATTACCACAACAAACAGCCTCGACCACAGCGAGCACATATCCGTGGGAGCATTTTATCAAGCCTGCTCCGGAAACATTGCGCGCCACCCTTACCCCACTACAGTATGAAGTGACTCAAAATAATGGCACAGAAAAACCATTTGATAATGCCTATGCCGAACATACCAGTGCCGGTATTTATGTTGATATTGTGTCAGGTGAGCCTCTCTATGCTTCGATTGATAAATACGATTCAGGCACAGGCTGGCCCTCTTTTACGAAACCGATTTCGCCAGAGGCCGTTCTTCTCAAGGAAGACCGTGGCTGGTTTAGCACGCGCACGGAGGTGCGCTCGCGATATGCGGATTCGCACCTAGGGCATGTATTTGATGATGGCCCAAAGGACCGTGGCGGCAAGCGCTATTGCATGAATTCTGCGGCCCTCCGCTTCATACCTCAGGCAGATTTGGTGAAAGAAGGGTACGGCCAATTTGTATCATTATTTAAATAACAAATTGCGGAAAACCCGCTCCAAACAAAGTGGGGCGGGCTTTGCAATATGACCTCAATCTCTCTTTCGAGAGTTCAGAGGATGAATTGTGAGGGCAGCGATGTGACTGCCTGCATGAATGCCTACTTCTTCCAACGCGGCGCAAAACAGATCATAAATGTATAGAACTGCGCCAGAAGCCATGGCGTGCCCATAGCACGCATATTGCGATAGCATACATCCTGAAAAGCCTTGAGATCATTACCCTCATAACAGAGCTTGCCACCCTTGAAGCAATAACTGCAATAGCGATCTGATTCACGGACGCCAGGGTCTTTGGCAAATGGCATAAGGCAACTTTCACAGGCATTGGCGCATGGCTTGCTATTGGTGGGGGTGGTGGACATTGAATTATTTTGTCTTATTGCAGTTTATTCTTTATTCTCCGTGCGCATAATTCCACATCGCCGCAAGAAGCACACCAACAATATATCCGACCACGGCAGTCATGACAATAAGACCGACCGCATACATAAGATTAAAGCTTCCCACCACAACCACCGGCTGCAACATGTGCAATTTAAATACGAAATCAAGGAGAGGCTGGGCAACACCCACAGCCACAAGAACTGCCCATACAAGGTGAATAACACCAAAAAGACCGCCAAATACATAGCCCGTCTTTGAGACACTCATATAATTCATATTCATAGGAGTATGATTAAGAGCTTATAATGAGTTTATTATAGCACTTTCTTGGCTTTGTCGATTGCGCAAGTGAGGGCGTGCCACTCTTTTTGCTTTATCTGATCTGCCATCTTTGCATCCCACTTTCCCATTGGTTGCCTATATGAAGCGATACGAGGTATTTCTGTGGTCCCAGCAATATCGAATATCGCATCGCATTCAGAAGAATTGGTAAGGTTTTCAAACTGAATAGCACTAACCATTTTATACGCGGCTTCCTCCTCGGATAACCGACCTTCTTCTTTTAACTGCACGAGCCTAAGACAATAACCTACAAACAACTTCTTTTGCTCGCGACCATTAGTATCTTTTATTTGATTCCACCAGCTATCTAGTTCCTCTTTCATGACTTTTATTATACCAGCAATAGACCTATCTCAATCGTCAAAGAGCTACACACCAAGCTGCTGCGGGACTTGGGCTCGAACCAAAATTTTCTGCTCCAAAGGCAGACGTCCTACCATTAGACGATCCCGCAATACTTATGTCAATAAATACCCCGTAAAAACACAATGTTTGAGGCATTTATTTCGTATCAATTTTCAAAGATATCAAATTTGACTCAGCAAACCATACAGCATTATAACTCAATTATCACCACACTATCAAGCACATTATACCATGTGCTGATTCTTGCTCTATCTCTATATCTCAGCATCTGGTTCAAAATGTATCATAGATCTCTTTTGCCCATACCCGCGACAATACCTTCGACCCAGCCGGCAATACGACGATTAAGATCCGCACTCCGCCGCACGCGTATCTTCAGGATACCATAATACCCACTGCCTGTATTATGTCTATGAGGTTTGTGTTGTGTAGTATTAGTTTTTTGTACTTGGCGCGAAGGGTCTTTTTTGTAATAAATGGAAGTGAATCTAGATTTAGAGAAAGATGTATATCGCGACCAATACGCAACCATTTCGTCTACACGATGTATGTGATTTTCATGTAGGGTGAGACTTATTAAAATATCTTTATTTGCAATACCACAAACCTCATGGAGCCATGCTAAGCAAAGCCGAATCATGCGCGGATCTGAATTTATAAATCCAACGCGAACACTTGGATTATATTCTTTCTGCTTATCCCCTTCAGCCCAATAGAGGGCAGCGCCGATAAGGAGGAGTTCTCGCTTTGAAAGCGTCCCTATCTCTGCGCGAGCTTTTTCAATAATCACTTTACTCCTTTCAATGCGATCAGCTTTGCGGACTGCTCCACCCCGCCTCGCTGCAGCCAGCTTTTTGGCAGTAATGTGCTGCTTTTGCTTTTTTGAGAGACCAACTTCGGCAAGCCATAATGAGAGCGTCGATTTGACCACAGGAATGTGCTGGAGGATTTCAGAATACGTGTGGCCCCGACGACGCAATACTATAGCCTTCTTTTTTAGGCTTTCTGGGTGGCGCGCACCGGTATTGTGCGTCAGGTTATGTGCATTAAGTCGTACATAGGTCATATGTACAAATAATTATATATCTAGGTTTTACTCATGAGAACTTGTTGCGATATAAAAAATATTTTCTAACTTTTTTAAAAGAGCTTGCTATGAAGTTCGCCGTTCGCCGCATAGGCTCTTTGTTATAAAAAAGCGGCCGCCACCCCTTGCGGGGCGACGGCCACAGGCATGCGCGATGAGCACTTACTATCCTACTTCACCCAGAGCCCGGGGAAGCACAGTGGTCGGTGATCTTCGCGCGATGCCCACCGACGGTACAGATCGTTTTCACGATATTCCCTTCGTTGTGGGTTTTTGCCTCTGTGGCAGCACTCGTCATCTATCTCGCGTACAACTCCGGCGAAGGCCGTTATAGTCACGGCCGGGATGCAAGGGCCACGAAAAGGAGTATACACCTCCCCACTTTCTATGGCAAGAGGATCAATTCGAGCGGCAGACTTGCCACCGGAGAGCGCGGAATAACGCTGATGGCATCGATAAGCTGTATGACTTTTTTGGAAACAATGGCGCTTGATGCAGGTGAGGTCGCCGCAGCAGTGGCCAATGCCTTTATGGAAGCGGCTGCGGGGGCGCCATATTCAGCATTGATGGTTTGTTCAAGGTGCGCAGCATGGGCAGCGTCCTTGATGCGCAGAGCGAAAGCCAGAAGGAGCGTATGGCGAGCAAGCATAAGGGCACGATGAGCAAAGACGCGCATGTCCATACCCTGACTTGCGGCAGTAGAGAGCGCAGCAAGACCTTTGGCACCATCAGTACCAGCGCCGCCCACGGGACCCGAAGCAGATGATGAAGATTGTTCAAGAGAAAGCTCGCTTGAAGCACCAGCATGCGCCACCCCATTCCCTATGAGAGCATTCACATAATGAAGCACCAATGCAAGCGCTGGCGCGCCTGTAATGCGCTCTACTAATACTAGATCAATAGTTTTTCTTTTCTCTTCTGCTATTTTTTCTCCTAATGAACCGATTGGAATTATAGAAGCCCCTTCCCCCATAGCACCAAGGACCTTCTGCAGCACACCCAAAGCGTCGCGGAAGGAACCGTCGCCCATAAGGGCAATGAGCTCAGCTGCATTGGCCGGCAGCGTATATCCTTCAGCCTTGGCCACGCTCGTAAGGACACCTTTTAGGGTTGTGGCATCGGGTTTTTTAAATAAAAATGTCTGGCAACGTGACACAATCGTGTCCGGCACTTTATCAAGTTCCGTGGTGGCCAAAATAAAGACGGCATGTGCGGGCGGCTCTTCCAGTGTTTTGAGTAAGGTATTGAAGGCGTCCTTGGTAAGCATATGCGCCTCGTCCACAATATAAACCTTACGCTCTGATTCAAAAGGTAATGTATGCACCGCTTCACGAAGAGCACGCGCATCCTCCACGGTGCGATTGGATGCAGCGTCCATTTCATAAATATCAGCCGGAGCAACACCAATAGCACGTGCAAAAATGCGGGCAATACTGGTCTTGCCGGTGCCGCGACCACCAGCAAAGAGATAGGCATGACCAATGCGACCAGCACTAATAGCAGCCTTGAGCGCGTCCACCACATGAGCCTGCCCCATCACTTCGTCAAACTCGGCAGGGCGATACTTGCGATAGAGAGCAGTATGATGCTTTTCAGAAGAGTTTTTGGCTGAAGCAGAAGAAGACATGGCATGATTATAGCGCATCACATGCAGGTTGCCCAACTGAAGACGCCGCACCCCGTGAGGGATGCGGCGTTTGATGTCGTTTGCAGACGGACACAGCGCTTGCGGCGCCGGGATGCAGGCAGGCATTGCCCCATTTGTTGTGCTCACCAACCCCGGAGAAGAAGTTAGGCAATTCAGCTCAGTTTCCAAGGAGAAGCTTGTCAATTCCCCTTTTCCTTATGTCTTTGGGGTGTGGGTGTGATACACAGAGAGGCCTAAGCAGTAGGCGTGGCCTTTGTTGAGGTTGCACCGATGCGGGTGATTGTCTCGGTGAACGGACCGAGACCCTATTATGGAGCCGGGGTGTCCGCCTCCATGTACACCAACTTCTGCGTGACCCCTCAAACCTCGGGTCTACAAAAAGTATACGCCTCTT
>CAZKGX010000039.1:0-6594 GCA_964552645.1 uncultured Candidatus Saccharibacteria bacterium | reverse complement strand
TTTACCCGCTCGACATTTGCTCGATTGCATGTAAAGCCGCCTCTAGGCGGTTTTGCTTTGTCTGTTTTGACCGACCACTACGAGGGGAAGGGGACGGATACGGCCATACAGTTGCCTACATTCTTTTCATATGCTACAGTACCCCCACTATGAAAACCGACGGTATCACCATTTCACCTGTCCCTATGGCCGAGCGCGCAGCGCTTGATTTTCGTGCAGGCGACACAGTTCGTGTACATCAGAAGATTCGCGAGGCCGATGGTAAGTTCCGCGTGCAAGTATTTGAAGGTATGGTTCTTGGTCGCAAGCACGGCACTGAAGCTGGAGGCACCTTTACTGTTCGCAAGGTTACCAGCGGTGTTGGCGTCGAGAAAATTTACCCTCTCTACTCTCCAAATATTGAGAAAATCGAAGTTACCAAGCGCGCAAAGTCTCGCCGCTCAAAGCTCTACCACATCCGCACCAAGGCTACCAAGGAGGTCAATAAAGACATGAGCAAGATCCGCGCCGCTCGCGACGAAGCTCCTGTTGCTGCAGAAAAGGCCGCTGAGGCCCCAAAGGAAAAGGAGGCAAAGAAAGAGTCCGCTCCTGCTGAGGCAGCCAACTAATCTCCCCAGACAAAAGATATGACAAAAGACGCCTTATGGCGTTTTTTGTTGCTCGGCTCGGGCACGTCTGCTATAGTAGCCGCACGCGCAGATGGTGGAATTGGTAGACACGTACCCTTGAGGGGGGTATGCCGAAAGGCGTGGAGGTTCAAGTCCTCTTCTGCGCACCAACGGAGTCACGTAGTAAAGATAATTAATGCAGTCGGAATGTATGAAACACTTCCTCTTTATTTTCATTCCTCTTTTTCTCATCACTCTGTTTGTGAATGTCCCACAGATGATGAATACATGCGCATGGCATACGTGCCCTGATTATTTAGGCGTGCCTGTATTTACTTGGATACCCAATTTTTATGTAGGGGAGCTTTGCGGTGGTTTTGCTGGTATATGTCACCCAGCGCATTGGGACTTCAAAATGCTTTTGACCGATCTGGTACTCGCCGGCGTGCTTGCTTTGATTCTCTGGGGTATAGTACGAGCGATACGCTATCGCTCTCATAGCTCAACGGATAGAGTGTAGGCCTCCGGAGCCTAAGATGAAGGTTCAATTCCTTCTGGGAGCACTTGAAGGAGAAGGTGCTTGCAATATTCTGTATATTGTGGTATTATTTTAAACCAGAATGCAACTCGATTACTTTCGGCTCCAGCCCACGTGGTTACGAGCCCTCTGTCTAGTCGACCCCTCTCGAGGGGTATCACACCCTGAAGCCCAGGCGGTTGCTCGGGTTATTGGCAGTCTGAACGAGCGGGTAATCGTGCTCACAAGCCCCGATGTTGTCGGGGCTCATGGTAGCCTCATCAAGCCGTTGACTCGCTGTTTTCATACAATCGAATGCTGTGGTTTGGGCACAGATGTGCAGCGGCATCTCGACGGGTTTTGTACCTGTGCCCGGATTCTTGTGGTAGTTTCGCCCGGCGAAAGACAATGGCTTCGTTGCGCCATGGCCGAATGGGGTTTCGATCCGAACCCTGAATGTCTGCGCGGCCGCATCGTCTTCGTGGACTTCGCCCAGCATCGAACGCTTGCGCTTGCTGGGTAAGCAGGTCCATCACAATTTTTCGGAGGCCCCGCTCGTAAGAGTGGGGCCCTTTCCGTTCTATTTCATCCCATGGTTTCGGCACCTTTTACTTTTTCCTTTTTACCTTTTACTTTCTCTTCTATACTTTCCTTATGCTATACACACGAAAAGGGGATACTGGCACCACCACTACGTTTGGTTGCAATCAGCGCATTTCAAAAAGCTCTGCTATTGCTGAAGCGTTGGGTGCTCTCGATGAGACCAACTCTTTTCTTGGTCTATGCAAGGTCAATCCCGCCGCTGCCACGCTCATGCTCGGTGGCAGTTTATTTGCAGATCATATGCACTCTGCTCAGGAGGCGCTGTTTATTGTCCAGGCTTCGCTCGCTGGTGCGGATAAGACTATTCCTGCGGAGCGCATTACGGCTATCGAAGCTCTCGTCGATGAAATGGAGAAGGCTATGCCGCCTATCAAAACATTCTTTATTCCTGGTGGGAGTGAAATAGCAGCACTGCTTGATGTGGCGCGTACCACCGTGCGTCGCGCTGAGCGTCGCGTCATCACGGTTTCTGATGAAGCGATTGCCAAAGGTCAGCCGGGCATTGCTGCTCCCAACCTCGCATATCTCAATCGCCTCTCAAGTCTATTCTATGCCATGGCTCGCTATGCCAACTTCGTACTCAAAATAGGGGAGAAGGCGCCGTCGTATAAGTAGATGAAGGGTAATTTTATAAATAGCATGCAGGAGCTGCGCCACTCTGTAGCAGCTCTCGTTAGACATTGAGCTAAAAGTAGAGTATAAATTGGTAGCTGCGCATGTGAATGTGTAAAGCCGCGCGGTCGTATGGTGCCTATAGTTTAGTGGTAAAACTCCGGTTTGTGGAACCGGTATCGAGAGTTCAATTCTCTCTAGGCACCCCACATTTCGAGTTTGCTTACATTGCTTGACACGATGTAAACAAAGGTATAGACTTTGTTTACATTCAAAAAAAGATGCAAACAAACATGAAAAGCATTGAAATTGGACAACTCAAACAGCAGCCTGAAGGCTTCAAGGCTTTCATTCCAGGACCTTTTCCTCCAAAAGTTGGCTTTGAATTTGGTGCTAAAATCCTAAAGAAGAGTGACGAGGCTACTCGACTACTTGGTAAACTTGATGGTATTACAAAACTTCTACCGGATGTCGATTACTTTTTGCGTATGTATCTTCGTAAAGATGCCGCATCTTCAAGCCAGATCGAGGGGACTATGGCAACAATGATCGATGCTATCGAAGCTGAAGTTCAGCCGAGTGCAAATATTCCACAAGATGTGGACGATATTTTGCATTATATCAAGGCACTTAACTATGGTATGAAGCGAGTTCAGCAAGATGATTTTCCTTTGGCACTTCGTTTTATTCGTGAACTACATAAGCAATTGATGGATAAAGCTCGTACTACGCACCATGCTGATCCAGGAGAATTCAGAAAGACTCAGAATTGGATAGGGGGGACTCGACCTGATAATGCTCGGTTTGTACCACCTCCGGTTGAGGAGATGAAGGCCGCTTTGGACGATCTTGAAAAATTCATGCATAAAAACGACGAGACACTTACTCTTATCAAGGCAGCTTTGATTCATGCTCAATTTGAGACAATCCACCCATTTCTTGATGGTAATGGCCGAACAGGACGTATGCTTATTACTTTTTACCTTTGGAAAGAACAGTATCTTGAGAAACCTGTATTGTTCCTATCCTCATTCTTTAAGAAGCATCAAAAAGTCTATTATGAAAGACTTTTCGGCTATCACTTCGGAAGTGTTTCGGAGTGGGTAGACTTTTTCCTTGATGGAGTCATTGAAATCGCTAATGAGGCTATTGATATTGTTAGCAAGATCACTGTATTACGTGAAAAAGATGTGTTGAAGATACAGACACTTGGTAAACGTGCTTCAGAGAGCGCGGCTCTTGTTCTACCCAAGCTATATGAACAGCCAATTGTGAATGTTGCCACAGTACAAAAGTGGACCGGCTTTTCTCGTGTAGGTGCTCAGGCTGTAATCAATCGCTTTATCGATAGAGGCATTCTTATGCCTAAGGATAAGGATAAGAAGTATGGTCAGTCATATATATACAAGAAATATGTAGATATTTTTGCTGAAAAATAATTGAGAGTATGAATTTTTAAAATTTTATGAATAAAAATTACAAAGGGACCATATATTTGACATACCTCACCGTAGGTTTACTATGGCACTATAGTAATAGTGTCGGTTTATTTAATATTGTATGAAATTAAAAACAATAGTCGGTGTACGTTGCGGTGCGTATGGTGCGGCAATTGGTTTTTCAAGCCTCGGCATGCTTATGATGCTGAGTTTTTTTATTCTGGGCAGCACACCTCTTGTGCAGGCGCAGGGAATACAAAGCATTAGTGCACCAAGTACGGTGCCTGTATCGGCTTCAACAAAGACAAAGTTTAAGGACGAAATAAGAGATATGGAGGAGCGCATTGCTATTTCGCAGCCTGTGAACTATGTCATTCGCCAGAGGGAAATGAATAAAAATCTGAACGGCACCACGTGGAAGAGAATGCTTATTCTCGCTCAATCCGAGGCAGACAATGAAACACTCCTCACGCGCTATGCATATCTTGATTATGGAAGTTTTACTGCTATTTTTGATCTGCCTGAGACGGTCTTGGGCAAGGTGTCAGAGCAAACGATTATTAACTACTATCTAAGTGGTGTGCAGCGCAGCTATGTACGTTCGAAAATCATAAGCGCAAAGAAAATCGATGCAAAGCGTGGTAATGGATATGAGGTGGTGTACGAATACGTTGGGCCAGGCCGTCTCACATTCCATGCACGCGAGCGATTCTACTTTACGCCGCAAAAGGTGTATCACGTCGTGGCAGCATACAGTTTGAATTATCCGCAATACAAGGATGCTGTAGAGGATACCTTGGAATCATTTAATTTCTTCTAAATCCCATGACTACTCACTTTTCATTTCAAAAAAGAAGCCTTTTCGCTGCTCTTGGTGTGATTGTTCTGGCGGGTGTGATGATTCCGTTGCAGACATATGCATTAGCTTTGCCAAGCAATGCAAAACCTCGTCAGCTCATAAACGTAGAGATTAAACCAGACTTCACCGCATCAGGTATATGGGAATACCCAACAGATGATCGGGGTTCAGGCGGTGTTTTTATTCCAGCAACAGATACCATGGGTGGCACTGCTTCCATACAATACAAGATCATGGGCATAAGAAATGAGTCGGGGCCTCGTCCATATGAACAGGCTGTAGGTGGTGTAGTTACGAATACAGGGTATAACTCAAATGACGGCTTCCAAAGCCTTTATATTGATTATGGTATACGTACACCTTTCATCTCTCCCTTGGCACTGTATGAGTTTATGGTTTTTGATGATGGTACATCTGGTGCGCCGCGTGTCACCGTAAGCTATCCGTCAACATGGAGTATTATTACCACATTCCCAGAAAATCCAACCACAACACCTGGTGCTTTAGCTTTGGAATATCCCGTTGATCATTTTGGTTCGTGGCCTGCTGTTACGGTCTTTGCTCCAAATGCGGCGCAGTCTGAGGCTCTTGGTATGCTTCGTACAACAGGGAAATACACTGTTGCGGGTTCAAAGTCTGATGTAAGCCGTCTGGTGAATATACTCAGCCATATGGACTACGCTGACGATTTAATGAAGCGTATGTTCGGCTCTGCCGCACCAGAGAAAGTGGTTGTGTATTCTACAGATATGACATATGCAGCGGTGGGGTATGAGGCGGATGCATTGGCGTTGAAGCCCAATGTCATAGTTATTAACAAAGACATGCTCTTGGTAAAAAGTGATCAGGAAATTGAGACAACTTTGATTCATGAGATTGCCCACCTTGTGAATTTTAAGAAAGAAATCATACGCAGTGCTGATGCACAGGAGCGCTGGTTTACTGAAGGAATGGCGGTATGCGCAGAAAATCAGGCCCGTCCTTATATTTATAAAAAAGATGCCGATGCCCTCAAGGCTGATCTCTTGGGGAGAAGCCGTCTCTACAGCGCGAAGGAGGCAAGTGGTCGCATCAATGCAAGTTTTAGCAAAATTCTTGAAGATGGTCGTGAGGATGTATACGGAACAGGAGATCTCTATACTGCAGGCGGGTTGATTCTTTGTAATTTCCTCAAAAAAACGAATGGCACGGGCATTAAGGATCTTCTTGAAAAAACAAAAATGATACAGGCGAATTCTTACCTTTGTGCGAGTTGCACGACAAAAAAGATTCTACAGGCCATGGCTACTATCGCTGGCACCGAAACTGACACGCTCGCATATCCATTCAAAGGGGCAGCAGATATTGAAGGTAAATTAACTGCTCTTGGCCTGGTGGGCGCTGATCGTTATAAACCGGAACACCTAGATGACTTGGTGCGATTCATGCAATCGGATGTGAAGGATTATTTCGGTGGAAAGGAAGCTGTCCTTGCTCCAGCTGTTGTCGAGTCTACACCTGTGGCCTCTATTACACCACGTCCCGCCGCAACATCTATGCTTCAAAAGCCGGAGGATGGTAAAAAACAAGAGGGGGAAAGTGCTCCGGGTCGGCTTCCAATCTCAACAAAGAATGTCGTCGTGGTAAAGCCAGAAAAACAAATGATCGCAACCTCTACGGGCACCACAACTCCGACCACACCCACATCCGAATCGTCAAAAAAGAAAAGTTTCTGGGCGCGCTTAAAATTCTGGAAATAATACCGTTTTCAGTCCCAGTTGTAGTGACTCACAGTAATCCTTTCGATTGAATCGAAGAAAAGGTGCGCGTGCTTTTGTTGCGAGCATGACCGTGCAAAGCGTCACTGTTTTTGCTATACTCGCGCGGGCGGGATTTTTCCCATGATCTTTTGATAGAAAACGGTAAGACAAAACACTCAAACACGGAGGTACAATACAATGGATCGTATTTTTCAAG
>CAZKGX010000038.1:5813-6636 GCA_964552645.1 uncultured Candidatus Saccharibacteria bacterium | reverse complement strand
GTAATACAATGCGCCCATTCCTCAGGGGGTACGTGGCGGAGATCTACGCCATCTGCAAAAATAGCACCAGAAGAAGGATCACGGTGGCGCGCAAGGAGTGCAGCGAGAGAAGATTTTCCACTACCACTCTTCCCTACTATTGCGACTTTCTGTCCTGGCTTTACCGTAAAGCTTACACCACACAAAGCCTCTTTATCACGCTCGGGATAAGTAAAATGGACGTCGCGGACTTCTATAAGGGGCGCGGGTTTTGGTTTTTCATCAACAGAGGCTGCAAGAGTTGCGTATGCAGCAAAAGAATGATTCACGGGTTCTAAGGTTTTCAAAGTCGGTCCAATACCAAAGAATTCTTTTTCAATAAGAATGACGCCCCGGGCAGTATTCCATTGATCAGCCATTAAACTCATTGTTGTTTCGATATTGCCCTGCAAAGTGCGCGCGGAACTCAAAATAACGGTGAATGCACCGACGCTCATAGCCCCTGAAAAAGCATCATGAGCAGCATAGAGCGCCACAGCCACAAGTCCAAGTATGCTGACCGTATGAGAGAAAAGCTCCATGCGCACACTTTTCTGGCGGATTACTTCATGACTTTTCTCTACCTCATCAGTGTTCCCTTTAATCTCACGTAAAAGCTTACTCGTCTGTCCAAACATTTGCATTTGCACAAAGCCTTGTGAATTAGAAAAAGGTTGCTCTGATACAAAGCGCTTTTTATGAACTGGCGTCATCTGATTGAAAAGTTCCCACCAGAGATTGACTGACCTTATTTCTAAGATAGCAAGAGGAAGTGCTGCGATCACCACAATAACGGCATACCACG
>CAZKGX010000038.1:5517-5803 GCA_964552645.1 uncultured Candidatus Saccharibacteria bacterium | reverse complement strand
ACCGATATTAAGAGCATCGTCTGCATATACACGGGGTGTCTGCCAGCCCCAAGGCAATTCATCGATACGGCGCTTGAGGTCTTCATAGCTTTTACTCGAAATAGTTGCCACATCAAGGCTTGCTCGGTGTTTATTGATTTCAATCTTATTTGCAAAATGAAGACTCTGATACCAACGGCTTTTGGAAATACTATTGAGACGACCGAGCGCCATGCCTACCAAAAGCACCCCTGCAAAGAGCGAGAGTGGGCTAATGAGAGGGATGATTTCTTGCAGAAAACCCGTT
>CAZKGX010000038.1:0-5503 GCA_964552645.1 uncultured Candidatus Saccharibacteria bacterium | reverse complement strand
CCATATCAGCGGTATTTGCACTACCTACACGTACGACCGTATCGACGAGCTGTCCTGTAGCAACAATGGTCATATAGGTAATACCCACATTACCAAGAGAAACAAAAATGCGGATTAACGTGTCGCGCTTATTGTTGCGCCAACAGAAGCGAAATGAATACTTTGTTGCCTCTGTAATAACGCCGACGACTTCCCTTATTTTTGAAAGGGTTTTAATAAAGGGTTGGATGATTTGCATATCTGTCTATGATAAATGATTGTACTGAGGTGCGCTAGTTTTTTGTGATGTTCTTAGAGTGGAAAACTTGCTGTTTCTCAAAATCACGTGGTATAATAAATATGTAAGATACTCTTTTCCTGAAAAATACCTCTTTACGAGGTGATTTTTTTGTTTGTGAATATTCAGCACCCCTTATAAGGAGTCGGCGACGACGTCGCCAGGTGCTTTTCTCGTTTTGCTGTCGCTGCCTTAGCAGCTCGGCAAAACATAGAAAAGCCTTTCGACTCCCCGCCGCGAGCAAAGCAGTTTGCTCGCTTAGGGTCACGCTGCTATATATGCGCTGAGCGCATTTCTCTGTGTGACCCTACGGGGAGTCGAACCCCGGTTTAAAGCTTGAGAAGCTTCTGTCCTAACCACTAGACGATAGGGCCGTGTAATCACACTCTATAAAGTGCGGCGTAAAGACTATACCATAGTATTTTGTATCGAAAAAGGGTGCCGCCGCGAAGCAAGCACCCTTTTGGAGAAGAAAGAGCTGCGCCGAAACTACCGATATTCCAGCGGAAGCTCCTGGTGATACGGGTTGTACACCTGTACATAGCCGGTACCCGCACTGTCGATCTTGATTTCAGGAATCAATCGCCACTCTTCCGCGTAGCGATCATAGATTGCTTTTACATACTGCGGCGATATCGCCGGCAGGACAGGTGCTTGATATCGTGTCATTCTGGAAACATCATCGCGAGCAAGTACCCTTGTCACTTCAATTCGCTCATGATCGCGCCCAATGCCATATCCTTGCTCTGGCCCGGTATACGCTGCCCCCCTCATGGTAATGGCACAATTTGAGCAAACATATAACAGGCGCTCATCGGTTTGCCACTGCCGACCCCCGCCTTCATAGCCCCCGCTACAAAGACTGGCTTGCTTCCAGTTGAGAAGCAGAAATTCCGACCGCAGGTGCATCTGTTCACAGTTTGTACACCAGGCCAGGCCGCTGGCTTTGAATTGGGTATCAAAAAGGGTTCTGGCCCTTTGATTGTGCTTCTTGATCTCGTTGGCCAGTTCCTGTTCAGCCTCCGCGAGCTCCGCTCTGAGTTGAAGGATGATGTTCAGGCCGTTATACAAATCGTTACCCACAACAATCGGAGTCAGGCTCTGTAGCGCACACGTATTCGTATTAGGTTCCATGCAGTAGCATCTTTCTCTTTGGTTTTTTTCGAACGTTCAGCACAAAAATACAAAGAAAACAGTTATTTGTCAAATTGAGTGTGCGGACCGTCTTGCTCTGTACTTTTTACCTTTTACTTTTTCCTTTTTACCTTTCCTGCCAGACAGCATCCTGGCGCACGAGCAAATGCTCTGCATCGCGAGGTTCGGCCATGATTTCTTTTACAATGCGTTCAAGACGAACACCCTGAGAGCCTTTTACAAGAAAGACATCACGAAAAGCAACGGTGGCCTGTGCCCAGACCGCACAGGCTGCTGCATCAGGAAAATAATGCATTGCCACTTCGGGCATACCCGCTTTGAGGGCAGCACTATGGATAAAGCGAGCCTCAGGACCGACAGCTGCAGCCATATCAATTCTGCCCTCCTTAAAGAGTGCAGCCAAGAGGACACCAATATCGCTATGAGCCTTCTCTGAATGAGGTCCTAGTTCGCGCATATCGCCAAGCACGGCAATGCGACGACCCATATCGACTTTGAGATCGACTAAGGTAGAGAGGGCGGCTTTGACCGCAACGGGTGAAGCATTATAACTATCATCGATAATAACGCTACCTTTTATACCTTCCAAGAGGCGCATGCGCCCCGGCACAGATTCCAAGGTCGACAATGCTTCAGCTGCAGCCACAATATTCCAGCCCTGTGAAAGCGCCACGGCCACTGCTGCAAGCGAAGGATAGACATGATGGCGACCAATCACTCCTGGACGGGTAAGCGGCACTGAATTGCCGCCATATTCAATACGGAAGCGAATGCCCACAGGACGACCGCCATCATATGCCACTTCATAGTGTGTGGCACGCACAGCGGCAGGCTGCTCCAAGCCCACACTCCAGACCGGCCCGCGCGCTTTAGAGGCAGCACGAGCAGAGTCAGGATCATCAGCCATGACAATCAATGCATTTCCTGCACTGCCCGCTTTCATTGAATCAATAATAGCGTGGTCTTCATCAACCAGCTCTTTTTTATCTTTAAAAAATGCAATGTGCACGGGCGTTGCATCGCCTTCCATAGTAACTACTACCACATCAGGATGGAGCCATGGCACCAGACGGCGAATGTCGCCAGGGTGATCGGCACCCACTTCAAGCACAAGCCATTCAGGATAGCGGGCATCAGCATGGGCATGTGTGCCACCCCACGCCACTTTTGCACCAGCCCAGAGGATACTGAGCCAAAGGAGAGGATTATTCCAGCCATTTTTCTGATTCAAAATAGTGAGCGGCACCCCCACATCGCTATTGAAGCTCTTTGCACTCTTGCGAGCAATAGCATGATGGGCCACTACGGCATGTACAGCATCTTTAGTTGATGTCTTCCCCACACTTCCCGTCACCACCACTATGCGTGGCGCATAGCGACGTAATGTCGCCCGTACCTCAATTGTCAGCAATGCGACAATTATCCTTTTAAATATAGCTTTCACGCAGACAAGTATACCATTTCACCCCACACCCTGCGAATGACAAATATTTTGACAAATGAATAGTACAATGGCATTATCTCTAAAGAAAACGTGCACCTTCCCAATGGAGTAGGCACAAGAACCACCAACCGAAACTCAGCACATCTCTATACATCGTTATGAGTAAGCCTTCCCAAAACGCCCTGTTCGTTGCGGTTGCAAACCTCGAGCGGGCGGCATCAGAACATTCTCATCAGACAAGGCGGCTGCGGCAGGCAGTGGACACTCTTCTTACCTGGCTCAAAAGTCTGCCGCCGGCATATAAGAGGGATTTACCGCTCGGCTGCACGCTCTATCCCGACGGGTCCTTCCAGTGGACCATTCAACCTGGCTCTCGGTTTGGTCCAACAGCCATAAGTTGTACGATTGTACGTGGCACAGAGCATACTTTCGAGGATTTGTTCCTCTTCTGTCTGCTCCTTAAGGCCGGATTCCTCACTCAGTTGAAGCAACGCCTTGAAGATGACACCCCCCCCTCTCCGCTTCCCCGCGAAGAACCCGTTGACCATGTCACCCGGTTCTTTTCTCTTTCCCCCCCCCCACCTTTCTACTTCCTCTCCCCCCTTTAGCCATCAGACAGATAATTATTGTGCGCAGTGCCCCCCCCTTAGCCTGTAGATAGATAACACTGAGGGCATTGTACACAACAACTCCGTCCCCTTAGCCTCCAGACAGATAATTATTGTGCGCATTGTACCCCAGAACTAAGCGCACAATAATTATCTGTCTGGAGGCACCTCATAATAATTAATCAAAAACTTCGCCATATCCATAAATGGATCAGTCAGCGTCTCCGAAGCATATTTCACCTCTTTTGGATAAATGGTATAGAAAAAGACAATGAAGCGCGGCTTATATGCAGGGAAATAGCCGAAGAATGAGTGGAGATTGCGATCATCATAATAGCCGCGACCTTCTTTACGAGCGATCTGCGCCGTACCCGTCTTTGCCGCAATACTATAATGCTCCATTTTGACGGAGCCATTGCGCAATGCTTTGTCCACCACCTCTACCAGCATGCGCGTAATAGCCTCTGAGGTTTCTGGCTTTATAACCTGACGACCAGGGGCATCACCTTTATGCAGATCTTTGGAAATGCCGAGGCGATAATCAATGCGCTCCGCAAGGTGCGGATTATTGAGGTATCCCCCATTTCCGAGTGCAGCCAAAGCGCGCACCGTGGCAATAGGGGTCATGGCAATACCTTGTCCGAAAGATGCCGTGGCATATTCCACATCGTGGGTGCTCTCCAAGTTATTGATCAGACCACGTCCTTCATTGGGCAAATCAATACCTGTCTCTTCACCGATACCAAAATTGCGCATATAGTCGGCAAAGCGCGTCTTCCCCATGGTACGCACAACGAAGGCCACACCAAGGTTTAATGATTGATTGAGCACTTCTTGCATATTGACACGACCACGAGCGCGACCGTCATAGTTTGAAATTTTAAAGCCATCGACCGTCATAGAACCAGTATCGTCATACATCGTTGTTGGCGTAACCGCACCTACATCAAGACCAGCCGCCATGGTGAGCGGCTTAATCGTAGAACCCATTTCATAGACATCTTCTACCAATGGATTGCTGAGCACTGAAATGCCATTTTTCTGACTGGCTGGCGTCGGATCATTTGCATCAAAACTTGGCGTCACTGCCATAGCATAAATAGCACCCGTATACGGATCCATCACAATAGCGCCCGACATATCTGATTTCCATTTTTCTTCAATCAAAGCCAATTCTTTTTCCAGGCGCAATTGCACCGTAGGTTCAATCGTAGTGATAACATCACCGGCCAAATCACTCTTATCACCAATACTGCTATTGATACCGGTAAAAAGCTCAGCAAAGAAATTGTTATACCCTGCCGCATCCTCGCGCTTCAACACTTCATCGTAGTAGCGCTCAAGACCGTAGCGTCCAGCAAAATCATCGTCTTTATATCCCATAAGCCCAAGAGTGTTGGCAGCAAGCGTATCACCTGGATAATAACGCCAACGATCACGATAGAGCGATAGACCCGGCACATGTGCCTCCTCTATCTCTTTGGCCATAGCAGGACTGATGCGCTTCGCCAATTCCACATAGGTCTCCTTTGCATCTGCTATTTTTGGTCCCAATTTTGCCTCATCAAATGGCACATTGAAATTCTTTGAGAGCTGCTTGAAAAAAGCAGTGGTACTTGCAGCATCTTGCACCAAACTTGGATTGGCCGTCACCATAAAGCCAGCCTTTACCGTAGCAGCGCCATAGAGCGACGTGTCTTTATTAGTAAAATAAAGAGCACCGCGATCAAATATTTTTTGATTGGGATGCACATACTGATGCTCTGCCCTTTCTCTATAGGCATCGCGATTCATTACCTGCAAGACATAGAGCTTGCCCACAATAATGAGCGAAAGACATACAATAAAAACCGCAATGATGCGCATACGCACCAGCGGATGTGAAATAAAAGACGAACCCCCTATGCGCGCCCTATGACCTGAGCCTCCATTTGCCACAATGCCGCGCGAGGCAGCTGTATAATCATGACGATCTCCCATGTAAGCACATAATAGCCCGATTAACGCTTGAGAGAAAGT